>VGHK01000052.1 GCA_016868305.1 Betaproteobacteria bacterium
GGCCATGAATGGATTATCGCACGCAGGTTAAATCGAGCTTTCTCGATATCGACAGACAGCAGTGGCAGGAACTCTGGCAGGCGAGCCTCGCCCCCAGCCCCTTTACCCATCATGCATTCCTTGCCGCCGCAGAAACCTCGGCATCGGCCTGCAGCCACACGGGATGGCGGCCCTGCCCTATTACTGTGCGAGACCCGCAGGGCCGATTGGTGGCGGCCGCCCCCCTCTACATGAAGTCCCATAGCTATGGGGAGTATGTCTTTGACTGGGCATGGGCGCGTGCCTACCAGGAGGCAGGCCTGCAGTACTTTCCAAAGTGGCTGATTGCCAGCCCATTTAGCCCCGTGCCAGGCAGTCGGCTGCTTGCAAAAGAGGCCAGATCACAGGAGGCACTTGCCAAGTCGCTTACAGAGCTTGTGTCGAACTCAGGGCTTTCCTCCGCGCACCTGCTTTTTGGAAGCGATCAAGACCACCGCCTGCTGCAAGAGCTCGGCTGGCTGGAGCGGCAGGGGGTGCAGTTCCACTGGCAAAACAAGGGGTTTAGAGACTTCGATGACTTTCTGGAAACCCTAAGCCAGCCCAAGCGCAAGAAGATCCGGGCCGAGCGCAGAAAGGTCGCTGAAGCCGGAATCCGCTGCCAGGTGCGCGCAGGCGGTTCGCTCAACACGCACGACTGGGATTTTTTTTACCGCTGCTACGAAAACACCTATCTTGCCCACGGCAACCCGCCGTACTTCTCACGGGATTTTTTCGCAGAGATTGCCCAGGCCATTCCCGATCAGATCGTGATCGCCACGGCCCATCCCGATGGGGATCTTGAGGCAGCCCCCGTGGCCGCCTCGCTACTCATGACCCAGCCCACCGCAGAGGGGCTCGTGGCCTACGGACGATACTGGGGAAGCCTGGTACAGGTTTCGATGCTGCATTTCGAACTTGCCTACTACACGCCCATTGAATGGGGCATCGCGACCGGTCTGCAGAGAATAGAAGGCGGGGCACAGGGAGAACACAAAATGGCCCGAGGCTTTGAACCGGTGCCCGTCTTGTCTTCGCACTGGATATCGGAGCCACGGTTTCGCGATGCAGTCGCCCGGTTTCTGGCCCGCGAAGGCCAGGGAATGGAGGGATACCTGTCGGAGCTAAACGACAGGCTACCCTTTAAGTGACGCCTGGTAGCGCTTGGCGCTATCGACAATTTCTTGTCTTGCCGACTCAGGGCCTTCCCAGCCCTGCACCTTCACCCACTTACCCTTCTCGAGGTCTTTGTAGTGCTCAAAGAAATGTTGAATCTGGTGGAGCCGCTCGGGAGCAATGTCTTCGGGCTTTTTCCAGTGCTTGTAGATCGGCAGAATCTTGTCGGTAGGAACCGCTAGTAGCTTGGCATCACCGCCCGCCTCATCATCCATCTTAAGCACGCCAATCATGCGGCACGGAATAACTGCGCCCATAGCCACTGGAAACGGAGTAATCACAAGAACGTCTACCGGATCACCATCGTCGGAGATCGTCTCAGGAACGTAACCGTAATTGCACGGGTAGTGCATCGAGGTCATCATGAACCGGTCAACAAACAGCGCGCCGGTTTCTTTATCGACCTCGTACTTAATCGGATCACTATGCGCGGGAATCTCAATAATGACATTGACCTCGTCAGGCGCCTTAGCGCCGGCGGTAACATTTTGTAAGGCCATGTTGTTGCCCTCGTCTCCATATAATCGGCAGTTAACGGCATTGCGGAATCCGAATTGCAGCATCGCATTGCCGAATCATAAGGGATTCATCAGGGATTCTACTAATCAGGGCTAAAACGCCGTTTTCGCCCAAGGCGCCCGCTTACACTTAGTGCGGATCAAAAATTCACTGTTCTCCATCACCGATTAAAGGGAGTCACTCTCATGTCTGCCGCATTAACTCTCGCCATTGTCTGCGGACTTTTGGCGATTTTGTACGGGCTGTTGTCAAGCCGTTGGATTCTCTCAAAACCCGCTGGCAACGCTCGCATGCAGGAAATTGCGCAGGCAATCCAGGCGGGGGCTGAGGCCTACCTTGCCCGGCAGTACCGCACCATTGCAATCGTGGGCGTCGTTCTCACCATCCTTATCGCGTTGATTCTTGATGTCACTACTGCCGCAGGATTTGTCATCGGCGCCGTACTGTCGGGAGCCTGCGGGTTTATCGGCATGAACATCTCGGTGCGCGCCAACGTGCGAACCGCTGAGGCGGCTACCCAGGGTATCGGTCCTGCGCTCGATGTTGCCTTCCGTGGCGGCGCCATTACCGGCATGCTAGTGGTCGGCTTGGGCCTGCTCGGGGTTACCGGCTTTTTTTGGTTCCTCGTTGGCGGCGACACCACTGCCAGTGTTGATGGCCTCGCTAAGCTGCTCAACCCATTAATCGGCCTGGCCTTTGGCTCTTCTCTTATTTCAATTTTCGCCCGGCTTGGCGGCGGCATCTTCACCAAGGGGGCAGACGTCGGTGCCGACTTGGTGGGCAAGGTAGAAGCCGGCATCCCCGAAGACGACCCCCGCAACCCGGCGGTAATTGCCGATAACGTAGGAGACAACGTGGGCGACTGCGCGGGCATGGCCGCCGACCTCTTTGAAACCTATGCGGTTACGCTGATCGCAACCATGGTGCTTGGTGCTCTGCTGGTAACCGTTGCCCCAATGCAGGCGGTGCTCTACCCCCTGGCGCTCGGCGCGGTCTCGATCATCGCCTCAATTATCGGCTGCTTCTTTGTCAAGGCTTCGCCCGGCATGAAGAATGTAATGCCGGCCCTCTACAAGGGGCTCATCGTTGCAGGCGTTCTTTCGGCGGTTGCCTTTTACTTCGTGACCGACTGGCTCATGCCTGCCAATGCGGTGGCAGACACCGGAAGCGTCTGGCGCCTATGGGCCGCGGGTATGGTGGGGCTTGGCCTGACGGCGGCCATGGTCTGGATCACCGAGTACTACACCGGCACCGACTATCACCCGGTAAAGCATGTGGCCCAGGCCTCGACCACCGGTCACGCAACCAACATTATTGCGGGAATCGGGGTGAGCATGAAGTCCACCGCCTGGCCCGTGATCTTTGTCTGTATTGCCATTTTTGTAAGCTACTGGCTGGCAGGGCTGTACGGCGTGGCGGTTGCGGCCACGGCCATGCTCAGCATGGCAGGCATCGTGGTTGCCCTTGATGCCTATGGCCCGATTACCGACAACGCCGGCGGTATTGCCGAGATGGCCGAGCTGCCCAGCAGCGTTCGCGACGTTACCGACCCACTGGATGCCGTGGGCAACACCACCAAGGCAGTTACCAAGGGCTATGCCATTGGGTCTGCAGGCCTAGCCGCGCTGGTGCTTTTTGCCGACTACACCCATAAGCTCGAGTCCGCAGGCCAGACCCTGACATTCGACCTGTCTGACCCGATGGTGATCATTGGCCTATTTATCGGTGGATTAATACCCTACCTCTTCGGAGCCATGGCCATGGAAGCTGTGGGACGGGCCGCTGGCTCTGTGGTGGAAGAGGTGCGCCGACAGTTCCGCGAAATCCCTGGAATTATGGCCGGCACAGCAAAGCCTGAATATGGACGCGCGGTAGACATGCTTACCTCTGCGGCCATTAAAGAGATGATGATTCCCAGCCTATTGCCCGTGGTCGTGCCCATTCTTGTTGGTGTTTTTCTGGGCCCGGTAGCCCTCGGCGGACTGCTCATGGGAACCATTGTTACTGGGCTATTTGTCGCTATTTCGATGTGTACCGGCGGCGGCGCCTGGGACAATGCCAAGAAGTACATCGAAGACGGGCATCATGGTGGCAAAGGGTCTGATGCCCACAAGGCAGCAGTCACTGGCGATACCGTTGGTGACCCGTACAAAGATACCGCCGGGCCTGCCGTGAACCCGCTTATTAAGATCATCAACATTGTGGCGCTGCTGATCGTGCCTATTCTGTAGCTAGGCTAAGCGGCGCAATAAAACCGGCGGGCTTCGGGCTGCCGGTTTTATTGCCTTACGCAGCGACGCGCTGCGACTCCGCCAGCCGGGCTGCCTGCAGCCAGAACTGCCGAGCCTCTTCCACCTTGCCCTGAGCATCTGCCACCTCTGCACGCGCAAGGCTTACCCGAACCGATGGCCGTAAGATGGAGGCGCGTTGCAAGTGCAGTTCGGCCTTACCCCAAAGCCCTTGGCTATGACTCAACCGGCCCATTGCCCAGCACAGCTCAAACGACTCGGGGTGGCTCTGTGCCCATTGCTCCAGCCGAGCAAACTGCTCGCGCGGGTTGTCCGCGCAGTCGGCATAGACCTCTACGAGGTGCGGATCCCAGTGCGCCTTAAGCGCCGCCTCGAGAATCTGCCGGGCCTCACTATGCCGCGATTCACGAATCCATGCCCGCGCGACCATCGCCGCCAGATGAGGATCCGTGCGCTCGGCAGAGGACATCTTATCGACAACCGCCTTAATCGCCGTTGGGTTCGCGGCGGCGGCCTTGAGCAGACCCGCGTAGGCACTGCGCTTTACCTTTTCCACCACTGTCTGATGCAGTGCCTTGCGATTCTCCAGCAGCCGCACCAGTCGAATTACTTCCGACCACTGGCCGGTAAGCTCACAGGCCCGCATTAGTAAACGCGTGCCATGAATATGGCGGCGATCTCCCTTGAGCAGAGGCTCCAAGACGCGGACAGCCGCCCCGCCATCATGGTCTTCTATAAAGAATTCCGCCTGGGTAAGCCCCTGAAGCTGGGGATGGTCAGCACTCCAGCGGGAAGGCTCGGCACGAGCCTTCTCCAGCCACTGGTCTCTGAGCGGAATATCCCGCAGGCGATGGGCCGCGCGGGCGGCAAGCACTGCAACCATTCGCGAGACCGATGTCTGGGAGGCGTTGAGGTCCTGAAACTCTTTATCGAAAGATTCGGCAGACTTGATAACCCGAGTGTAGCGGCCTTCTAGAAAATCCAGGGTGAGATCGGCGAGCTTTTTTATACGCTGCACCTCATGGCTGCGCAGGCGATAGTCACGAATTCTTTGAGGAAGCCTGCCAAGCCAGCCCCAGATGCGAATCAGGGAGACTAGAACAATCACCAGAAGGCCAACGGCCAGAATGGCGGTAGACAGCGCAACATCGAATCGCCAGGTATCCCACCAGAGCGTTACCGCGCCACCCAGTGACTGCAGGCCAAGTATGAGGCCAACAAGTACCGCAAGCAGAATGACCTTTGCCAGAAACCACTTCATACCGGATCCTTCAAGGCATCCCTTAGCGCAGTAACCTCCCCTCTTACACCAATGAGCCTTGCATCGTTGGCCTCGTAATAGCGTTGCAATAGGGCCAAGAGGGCATCTAATTCCACTATTGCAAGAGAAGACTGGCCATGTATCAGCATCAGTCGGGCAGCCATCAGGTGAGACTGGGCCTGCTGGTCTACCTGCGCAAAGAACGCCTGGGTCTGACCCGAAAGACTGGGTTCAGAAACCTGTTGCACGCGCACGAGACTGGCAAGAAAACTCCCCGTGACCGACACTGCCTGGCCAAGCCACTGCATCAACGGCCCACTGGCACTGGCAGTATCGACCGGCAAGGCGACATCCGGCCCAGCCGCAGGGCTAGTGCTCTCTGAAACCAGGGGTGGTACCACTGGCCTTGGTGGATCTAAGCCCTTACTGGTCTCGCGCCCCATCTCGCGCCCGGCAGAAAGCACAGAGGCAAGTTCACGCGAAGGGTCTCGCGGCCCCGACGGCATGGTGCGCAAGAGAGCAGCCCATTGCTGAATCTGAGCAAGCCGCTGCACCAACAAGGGATCAATACCCGATACCAAGGCACGCGAAGGCGACAAGGGTGCCCCCGAGAGACTCGGCCCAGCGGCAGGCTGATCGGCGTCTGGACTCTTCGGCGGGGTCTCTGCAGCGACATCTCGCTTAGGACCGCCCGAGGCGAGAATCGCCTGTACCTGTTGCTCCTTTAGAATTTTCTGGGCAAGCCAGGAAGACTCGCGCACCAGAAACAGGGCCAGCGAGGCACCCACCAGCAGGGCAAGCCCCACCAGAGCAAAGGCGCCAGAGCCCTTGGCAGCAGAGGTCCGCGGGCTTGCGGCAGAGGCGCCCTGCCCATCTGGCTTCTGTCCAGAGGCAGACCCCCCTGCAAGGTAACCAATACTGGACTCAGGCGCGAGAGCGGGCTGGATCTCTTCCGGCCCAGAAGAGGCAGTGAATTTTTTTTCCGTCATACCCCGAAGTTTAGCCTTGCTAGGCCGGAAAGTATCTCTTTCGCAGAGAGACCCTCAAGAACCGGTACCACCTGAGTGCCCAGGCGGGCAGAGAGCCTTTCTGCAATCAGGCTGTGGTGGGTGAGCCAGCCTACCCGTTTAGGACTAATGCCTTGTGCGGTTAACTCAGTAAGCACGGGCTCTACCAGGGCAGAACTGGAGACAAGCACACAGAGAGAGTCGCTCGGACTGCAGGGCAGATGCGGCATGGATACGGGCTGCCTCTGATAGATATCCAAGCGGTGCACGGAGAACCCTCGGGCAGTCAGCGCATGGGCCAGAGTCGGCTGGTTATCGCTGGCCTCTAATAAAACCACGGGTGCCTGTGGAAAATGCAGCGGGCGGGTCTCATCAAGCCACTGGATAAAGGCCTGCGCCCCAGACCCCCTTTCCACTGGAAAAGCAAGCACGCGCCCAGCCCCCTGCCCTTCCTGCACGAGCCAGCCTACCAGGGCCTGCGCTGAGGCATGCCCTACCCCCGTAACGGCCCAGGGGCCATCAGACGGGCCAAGCAAGGCACGCAATTGGCTGTCTGTCTGGGGCATATGCGTTAGCGCGGCAACGCTCGAGGGACTTGTGGCCACAACCAGGCCTGCTACTGCACCGGGTTCTGATGAGGATGCCGCATGCGCTACCGGAGACACGAGCGCAAGTGCGGCCTCTAGGCGCTGACAGGCCTGAAGGTCATCGCCCGGTACGAGCCGCTGCATGGGCGCCGAGATAACTCGTATTTCGCTACCAAAGATCTCTGCATTCTGGTCCTGCACCAATTGCCGCAGGGGGCCAACCAGCGGGTCTTCAAAACCTTGCCAGACCGGCCGTGTGAGAACGATGCAGACCGGTTGCCTGGTCACCCGTGGCTGGTCAGGCTGGTAAGAATCTGGTCAGCGCCCTTGGCACGCAGGCCCAGAGCGGCCTCAAGACCAAGGGCCTCGGGGTCAGACCCTTCAAGGTCAACGGCGTGCAATGCCGAACCATCAGGCATGCCAATACGGGCCCGCAGACGCAGGGCACCCGAAGGCTGGGTAATACAGTAGGCCGCCAGAGGCACCTGGCAGCTACCGCCCAAGGCGCGCGAGACGGCCCGCTCTGCACGTACCTCGCGGAAGGTCTGGGGATGTTCTAAAGAGGACACCAGCGCGGCAGAGGCGGCGTCGTTGGCCCGAATTTCTATGCCCAGAGCACCCTGCCCGGCCGCAGGCAGCATGGTTTCGGGGGGAATAACCTGACGAATACGCTCGGCAAGCCCAAGACGCTTAAGGCCTGCCGCAGCAAGAATAATGGCCTGCATGTCGCCGCGGTCGAGCTTCGAGAGACGGGTATCGAGGTTGCCACGCAGAGGCACCACTTTAATATGCGGATAGCGCACCCGCAGCTGGGCCTCACGACGCAGGCTGCTGGTGCCAACGATCGCGCCAGCGGGCAAGGCATCCAGGCTCTCAAAATGGGGCGATACAAAGGCGTCTCGCGGGTCTTCACGTTCCATGACTGCGGCCAGTGCAAATCCCCGTGGCAGTTCCATGGGCACATCTTTCAGAGAATGGACCGCCAGATGGGCCCGGCCCTCTTCCAACGCAGTCTCAAGTTCCTTTACAAAGAGGCCCTTACCGCCCACCTTGGAGAGCGTACGATCGAGGATCTGGTCGCCTCGGGTGGTCATTCCAAGAATAGTGACGGGCTGCCCGGAGTTCTTGTGAAGCAGGGCCTGGACATGTTCGGCCTGCCAGAGAGCAAGACGGCTCTCGCGCGATGCAATAATCCACATAGTGCAGGAAGTGTAATAGAGATTCACAAAGATTCCCGTTGGCAGACTTCAGAGGTGAAATTCTTGAGCAGCTCTTTAAGCCAGAAAGACCAGGCCTGGTCGGGCCGATTCTCCGAGCCCGTGTCGGCCCTCGTGCAACGCTATACCGCATCGGTGGGATTTGATCAGCGGCTGGCCCTCTTCGACATTGAAGGGTCCCTGGCCCATGCCGAGATGCTCTGCCATGTGGGTCTGCTTTCGGGTAAAGACCTGAGCGAGATTCAAAAGGGGCTCGGGCAGATTCGCGAAGAGATTGTCACTGGGAAGTTTGACTGGCAGCTGGCCTTGGAAGACGTGCACTTAAATATCGAAAAACGGCTCACCGAGCTTGTGGGTGATGCCGGAAAGCGCCTGCACACGGCGCGTTCACGCAATGACCAAGTGGCCACCGATATCCGGCTCTGGCTGCGTACGCAGATTGACGATATTCGGGGCCAGCTTAAAGCCCTGCGACTGGCCCTGGTAAACAAGGCCCTGGCCCATACCGAGACCATCATGCCGGGCTTTACCCACCTGCAGGTGGCCCAGCCCATTAGCTTTGGCCACCATATGCTGGCCTATGAGGCCATGTTCGCCCGCGATGACGAGCGACTGGCCGATGCCCGTAAGCGGGTGAATCGTTTACCGCTGGGCGCTGCGGCGCTGGCCGGCACCAGCTACCCCATTGACCGGCTGCGGGTGGCCCAGACGCTGGGTTTCGAAGGCGTCTGCGAAAACTCTTTGGATGCCGTGAGCGACCGCGACTTTGCCATTGAATTTACCGCGGCCTGCGCACTGGTAATGACCCATATCTCGCGGCTGTCAGAAGAACTTATTCTCTGGATGACCAGCCGCTACGGGTTTATCAAGCTGCCCGATCGGTTCTGCACCGGGTCTTCAATCATGCCGCAGAAGAAGAACCCCGATGTCCCTGAGCTTGCGCGTGGGAAGACCGGGCGGGTCAATGGCCACCTGGTGGCACTGCTCACACTGATGAAGGGCCAGCCCCTGGCCTACAACAAAGACAACCAGGAAGACAAAGAGCCCTTGTTTGATACGGTCGATACGGTGCTCGACACCCTGCGGGCCTTTGTCGAAATGGTGGACGGGATGCAGCCGCAGCCAGAAGCCATGCGAAAGGCTGCCTTAGAGGGCTATGCCACGGCCACCGACCTGGCTGACTATCTGGTAAAAAAGGGGCTGGCATTTCGCGATGCCCACGAGGCCGTAGCCCTGGCCGTGCGCCACGCAGTCGTCCAAGGGGTGGCGCTTGAGGCGCTGCCGCTGTCGGTGCTGCAGTCTTTTAACCCGCAGATTACCGAGGACGTGTTCGCGGTCCTGTCGCTCGAAGGGTCTGTGAATAGCCGCAACCATCTCGGAGGCACCGCCCCCGCCCAGGTGCGGGCGCAGGCGGAGAGGCTGCTTTTAGTTCTTCGGGCAGACCGAGAAGGAGATCCTGGGCGCCGCTAACCTGACACTGGCCACCTATGTCAGTCTTGTCCTGAAACCTCGCGATCAATGCCGAGGGTTGTGACTGCTTACAGGCGAACGCTGAATGTCCAGGGGTTGATCAACTCAATACCGCAGCCCTCGTAGTCGCTGATGTTGCGGGGGCTCGCGTATCGGCTCACGGGCGGGCAGTTCGAGATCGGCGCGCACGCGCAGGCGCTGCTTGATGTCATCATCGAGGTTACGTATCGTGATGCTGGCCCTGGTGGCGCTCCAGCGTTGCAGTAGTCTTGATTTGTAATCGATGATTGCAATGCAATCAATGAATCCCCTGAAAAAGGGTGTAGACCAGTCAAAGCCAATCGGATTCTTAAAGGCTGCCTAGCCTGGCACGAAGGGAAGCTCAAGCGGAGACACCACCCGGGCGCGGTCGCCGATAGGCCAGCCTTCGCGCACAGGTGCAACCACCCATGCCTCGTGTACACCAACGTCTTCACATGCCTGCCAAAATCCTTTTGTCACCGTAGGCGCTGAAGAGAGCTTCGCCTCAATGCCAATAATTCGGCCTTCCCACTCTATAACCAGGTCAAGTTCTGCGCCCGCGGACGTTCGGTAGAAGGCGGTAGGCGTGCCTACAGGCAGCCGTGCGCAGACCTGCTCGACCACAAAGCCCTCCCAAGAGGCACCGGCTGCCGGATGGCCGGCCAAGTCTTCTGCATGGCGAATTCCGAGCAATGCGTGCAAAAGCCCCGTGTCTCGCAGATAGATCTTTGGAGACTTCACCAGCCGCTTTCCGAGATTGGCATGCCATGGCTCAAGCCGACGCACCACGAGTGCATCAACCAGATGATCCAACCAACGATTCACGGTCGGCGTAGAAACCCCCAAAGATCGTGACAATGCCGACGCGTTTAAGAGCTGGCCATGCAAGTGGGCAAGCATTCGCCAGAATCGCCCCATGGTTGGGGGGTCTACGCCTATGCCAAGCGCAGGCAGATCCACATTCAAAAAATGCCGAATGAAGTCTTGTCGCCACTGCCATGCATCGTCCTCAGAATCTGGCACATAGCTACCTGGAAACCCGCCCCGTACCCATAGCCGCTCGATATCCTCGAAGCGCTCCGCGACTTCGGGCAGAAGAAGCGGCGCCATATCGATGACCTCTAGTCGGCCAGCAAGCGTCTGTGCCTGACGGAGCAGCCGAAAAGAGGCCGAGCCAAGCAGTAGAAATCTCCCGACCCGGCGATCGGCATCGATCTCCGCGCGCAACTCTGAGAAAAGGCCAGGCAGATTCTGCACCTCATCAAGCACCATCAGAGGCCCTCGGCGAGAAGCGAAAAATAGGGCCGGGTCGGCGAGCTTGGCCTGGTCGGTAGCGGTCTCTAGATCAAGGAAAATCGAGCCCGAGTGCGCGGCGGCTGCGGCGCGGGCGAGTGTTGTCTTTCCCACCTGCCGAGGGCCAAGAATTGCCACGGCGGGGCTTCGCGACAGGGCACGATCAATCTGGGGGGCAGCAAGGCGCTTAAACATCCTTGCAATTTAAACATTCAATGTTTAAATTGCAAGAATAAAAATACCTCAACGCAAAAAAAAGCCGACGTCTGATCGCGAGCGCCGGCTTGAGAGCCGGCGAAGGAGGAGTTTATTTTCGCTTCGACGGCGGGAGGTCTGTACACACCCCTTCGAATACCTCGGCCACCATGCCAATGGTTTCTCCCAGGGTGGGATGAGGATGAACGGTTTTGCCAATATCGGTGGGATCGCATCCCATCTCAATGGCCAGAGCAAACTCGCCGATCATATCGCCGGCGTGCGTGCCCACAATTCCCCCACCAATAACTCTATGACTCTGGGCATCGACAATAAGTTTCGTAAATCCCTCATCACGACCATTGGCAATCGCCCTACCAGATGCCGCCCAGGGGAAAACGGCTTTCTCAATGGCAATGCCCTTGGCCTTGGCCTCCTCTTCGGTTACGCCAACCCAGGCCACCTCGGGGTCGGTATAGGCCACGGAAGGAATCACCCGCGCATCAAAGAAGGACTTCTGCCCGGCTGCCGCCTCGGCTGCCACATGGCCCTCATGCACGGCCTTATGGGCAAGCATGGGCTGCCCGACAATATCGCCAATCGCAAAGATATGGGCCTGACCGGTGCACATCTGCCCATCCACCGGCATAAACCCTCTGTCGTCTACCGGCACACCAGCCTTTTCAGCACCAATGGCCTTACCGTTGGGCCGACGCCCTACGGCCTGAAGCACTAGGTCGTAGGCCTGGGGTACCTTGGGGGCATCCCCGCCTTCAAAGCCTACATAAATACCGTCTTTCTTGGCCTCGGCCGATACGGTCTTTGTCTTCAGCCAGATGTTGTCAAACCGTGGGGCATTGAACTTCTGCCAGACCTTTACCAGATCTCGGTCGGCGCCCATCATGAGGCCATCCATCATCTCCACCACATCGACACGCGCCCCTAAGGTGGAATAGACGGTTGCCATTTCGAGGCCAATAATGCCACCACCGATTACCAGCATGCGCTTGGGCTGCTGGCGCAACTCCAAGGCACCCGTGGATGTCACCACGCGTGGGTCATCGGGAAGGAAGGGCAGTTTCACGGCCTGCGACCCCGCCGCGATAATCGCCTTGGCAAATCGAATCACCTGCTTCTTGCCCGCGGAATCGATGACCTCTAGGTGAAACGAATCGAGAAACTGGCCAACACCCTGTACCACGGTGACCTTGCGGGCCTTGGCCATGCCTGAGAGTCCACCGGTGAGCTTGCCCACCACCTTCTCTTTCCAGCCACGCAGCTTATCGAGGTCTACGGTGGGCTTTCCAAACGAGATACCGTGGGCCTCAAAGGCCTTGGCCTCATCCATGACTGCCGCCACGTGCAGCAGCGCCTTAGAGGGAATACAGCCAACATTCAGGCAGACGCCACCCAGAGTGCTGTAACGCTCCACGAGCACGGTCTTCATGCCAAGATCTGCAGCACGAAATGCTGCGGAGTAGCCGCCGGGGCCGGCGCCGAGAACAAGCATTTCGGTTTCGAGGTCGGGAGTGCCGGCGAAGGACTTGACCGGAGAATTGGCTGCGACCGGCGGGGTCGAGGTTCCCTGTGAGGCCTCGGGAGACGGGTTCGTT
>VGHK01000053.1 GCA_016868305.1 Betaproteobacteria bacterium
CACTATTACGAGACACCATTAAAAAACCCCCGGTATCGCTACCGAGGGTTTTTTGGATTCTAAGCCTTGGCTGCCGAAGCAGCGTGGAGATTAGAACGTGTGGCGCGCGCGAACAACAAAGCCAGCGCTGGAATTAACAGCCTCGGTATGGAACACATCGGCTCCCACCGAGGTACGCTTGCTGAGAGCATGGTTGACCCCGAGCGCCCACTTTGTATCGGCCGTGGAGGCAGCCGCATCGTCTTTGTTATAGCCCGCCCAGATGGCCGTGGCCCCTAACGGAATCGATGCGCCCAAAGACATGACGTCTGCTGTCTTGGCGCCAGTAGCGCCTTTGGTCACCGTGTTGACCAAGGTGATGCGGGCAACGCCCAGGTTGTAACCAACTCCAATCGACTGCTGCTTGGACTTGGTGCTGGTAAACGCAGTGGCGCCATTCACCGCGCTGTTATCCGCTTGCACAAAACCCAGCGCCAAAGGACCTGCAGCGTAGCCGATATTCAGAACTAAGCGCTCGTCTGCACGAGTGGACAACGAGGACTGGATACCAGCAGAGAAACCCGCCACCGTGGGTGTGGCGTAGCTGACAGAGCTAGCTTGGGCTTGGGATGCGACGCCGGCTCCCGTAGTAGTGCCGAATTGGAGCGACGCGCCACCTGTGCAACCCCAGGGATCGAAGCTGCAATGGCCCGCTTCAACGATCTTGCCCAAGCGTAGGGTACCGAAGCCGCCGCTGAGGAAGACATTGGCGGCATGGAGCAGCGCTGTGCCACCACCGGAAGCTGAATTCATATCACCCGTGGAAGCATTAAACCGCATCTGCCCGGTAAAACCGCCCCGCAAACCGCCGCCCAAATCTTCCGAAGAGGACAAGTTGATGGCGTTGGCTCCACCGCCGAGGCTTGACACCACGGCCTTTGCGCCTGCTGCGCCGGTGTCCATTATTCCAACATTTATCGATCCGCTCATAGTCACCTGCGCCATGGCCGGCACTGCAAACGCAGCGGCAACTGCTGCAGCAATTAAATGCTTCTTCATTCAGTATTCTCCTAAGAGGTTGTATGCACCCAACGAAACATACGAAGGGTGACGCACTCCTGTACGTGAGCGAAGTGTGGCGTATCGACCGTTCAGGATCAAACTAGAGGCGGCTTTTCAACAATAATTTTGGCTAGGCCGTTGCATAGACGCAACAACGCACCAAGGTAGGTCAAATGGGTAGTCGGCGAATTCGGGGGCGCCTCTGCGAGTAGCCAGACTGCCCAACAAAGCAGCGGCCCTTCTGTTACAAAAAGATTTCGGTTTAGTTGCATCGCACCAGTAAAGACGCACCTTTTTACAAGGGTTTAAGCTTAAACGGTTGCAACGCAGCATAAATCCGGGTACCGTAAACACTGTCTCCTCCACCCTCCTCAAAAGGTGGATTACGCCCCGGGTCTAGCGACCCGGGGTTTTTTTTGCGCGGCCATTTCTTGACAAGATGCGCGTGGGCTAAGTTTAATAACAGTTATTAACAACCGGGAGACATAGCGATGCCAACCAGTGTTGCTCTCAGCCCCCATTTTGAGACCTTCATCCGGCAGCAGGTCGACTCGGGCCGCTTTAATAACGTCAGCGAAGTGGTCCGCGCCGGACTGCGCCTACTAGAAGAACGCGAAGCCGAACAAGCCGCCAAGCTACAGGCCCTGCGCGAGGCGATTGCCGTGGTACTGGCTAGTGGACCTGATCTGTCGGAAGAAGAAGTTTTTGAGGAGTTGGAGGCCAAGCTACGGGCTTTGCGCTCCGGGTCATTTATAGGCAATAATTGAGAGTTTTCTCGTAATCCGTTTGGGGATTGCTCCAAACGACACCAACAAGGGCTGGGCCAAAAATCCCAGGAAAGGACCGTATGAAGACGTTTTCTGCCAAGGCGCACGAGGTTGTGCACGACTGGTATCTGGTAGACGCTACCGACAAGGTGCTTGGCCGTCTGGCCAGCGAGATTGCCCACCGCCTGCGGGGCAAGCACAAGCCCGAATTTACCCCCCACGTGGACACCGGCGACTTTATTGTGGTGGTCAACGCCGAAAAGATTCGAGTTACCGGCAACAAGGCTCTCGATAAGCGCTACTACCGCCACTCGGGCTACCCGGGCGGCATTACCGAGACCAACTTTGGCGACATGCAGGCCAAGTTTCCGGGCCGGGCGCTAGAAATTGCTGTTAAAGGCATGCTGCCTAAGGGCCCCCTGGGCTACGCCATGATCAAGAAGCTCAAGGTCTATTCTGGCGACAGCCACCCGCATTCGGCGCAGCAGCCCAAGCCGCTGGCGATCTAACCCTACAGGCAAAGGACACTATTTACTATGGTCGGTGATTACAACTACGGAACGGGACGGCGCAAGAGCTCTGTGGCCCGTGTGTTTATCAAGCTGGGAAAGGGGTCGTTTACGGTAAACGGCAAGCCGCTCGACCAGTACTTTGCGCGCGAAACGGGCCGTATGGTGGTGCGTCAGCCGCTGGCGCTTACCAACAACCTGTCGAACTTTGACATCAAGGTAAACGTACATGGTGGCGGCGAGACCGGCCAGGCTGGCGCCGTGCGGCATGGGCTTACCCGCGCGCTTATCGATTACGACGAGACCTTAAAGCCCGTGCTGTCAAAAGCAGGCCTGGTCACCCGCGATGCCCGTGAGGTGGAGCGCAAAAAGGTGGGTCTGCACAAGGCCCGCAAGCGCAAGCAGTTCTCGAAGCGTTAAGCTTCAGGGCAGAAAAGGCGCTCACGAGGCGCCTTTTTTGTGGGCATCCATAATCAACGTGGATTGGAGTCGCAAGCCAAACGCATAGACGCTAGACTTGAAAAATGCTTCCCGACCTCGAAATCAAATTGCCCGAAATTAGAGAGATTTGCCGCCGCTATCCGGTAGCAAAGCTCAGTGCGTTCGGCTCGGCCGTTACTGGGGGGTTTGAGCGGGACAAAAGCGATATAGATTTTTTGTTGACTCTATCTGCAGAATCCCCAGCGCAGTACACAGACGCCTACTTCGCAATTCTTGACGAGCTTGAAAGACTGTCAAAAGTTCCCGTCGATCTTGTCACTGATCAGTCGTTAACAAATTCCATTATCAGAGCCAATATCGAAAAAACAGCGGTTCCCCTCTATGGCCCAAGATAGGTTGGCTTACGTCGAGGATGTCTTGGAGGCAATTGCCAAAGGCTAGGAAACCCTCATGATCAAAATCGGAATCGTTGGTGGAACGGGATACACCGGGGTGGAGCTGCTGCGGCTACTCGCCCAGCACCCGCATGCTGAGCTTATGGCCATTACCTCGCGCAAAGAGGCGGGCATGCCGGTGGCAGACCTCTTTCCGTCCTTGCGTGGCCGCGTAAACATCGCATTTTCTGACCCCGTGGAGGCCCCCCTTCAAAAATGTGATGTCGTGTTCTTCGCAACGCCCCATGGCGTGGCTATGGAGCAGGCACGCAGCCTTTTGGAGGCCGGGGTGCGGGTCATCGACCTGGCAGCAGACTTTCGCCTGCAAGACCCCGCAGAGTTTGCCCGCTGGTACAAGATGGAACACAGCTGCACCGACCTCTTGGCCCAGGCGGTCTATGGACTGCCCGAGGTGAATCGGTCTGCCATTCGTGCGGCGCGCTTAATTGGCCTGCCGGGCTGCTACCCCTCGGCCGTGCAACTGGGCTATCTGCCGTTGCTAGAACACGCGGGCCTTATCGATGCAGGGTCGTTGATTGCCGACTGCAAGTCTGGCGTAAGCGGCGCGGGCCGCAAGGCCGAGGTAGGCACGCTGTTGTCCGAGGCGGGCGATAACTTTAAAGCCTATGGGGTGACTGGGCACCGGCATTGGCCAGAGATGTCCCAGGGCTTGAAGGCAATTGCCAGAGCGGGCGGGCAGCCCATGCTTGCAGAGAAACTGCGCATGGCCTTCGTGCCCCATCTCACGCCGATGATTCGGGGTATTCATGCCACGCTCTACGCCCGCATATTGCCTGGCGCGCTTGATACCGACTTTCAGGCGCTTTATGAAAAGCGCTATGCCGACGAGCCTTTTGTCGACGTTCTCCCCGCAGGACAGATGCCCGAAACCCGTTCGGTACGGGCGTCCAACTTTATGCGCATTGCGGTGCACCGGCCGCCGGTGGGCGGCAGCGGGCCCTCAGACCTGCTCTGCATTCTGGTGGTAGAGGACAACCTGGTGAAGGGCGCCTCGGGCCAGGGGGTGCAGGTCATGAACCTAATGTTTAATCTGCCAGAGACCACGGGGCTAACCCTTGTACCGGTGCTGCCTTAGGTGCACAATTAATGAATGTTGACTTTAATTGTCGGAAATGCGTTTGTATATCCTAAGACGTGCGTAGAGGTGCGTAACCCAATGCGCTTCGAGCCCGCAAACGCTGGTCCACACAAATAACACTCACAAGGAAAACACCTCATGAACGCCGCCGTTGAAACCGCAAACCTGCAAGACGCCATGCCTGACATTCCTGCGCCATTGGTATTTACCGAGTCAGCTGCAGGCAAGGTAAAGGCGCTTATCGAAGAAGAAGGCAACCCGGAACTCAAGCTGCGGGTCTTCGTGCAAGGCGGCGGCTGCTCCGGTTTTCAGTATGGGTTCACCTTCGATGAGGCGGTTAACGAAGACGACACCACCATGGAAAAAAACGGGGTGCAGTTACTTATCGATAGTATGAGCTACCAGTATCTGGTTGGCGCCGAGATCGACTACAAAGAAGACCTCGAAGGCGCCCAGTTTGTCATTAAAAACCCCAATGCCACAACCACTTGTGGGTGTGGGTCGAGCTTTTCGGTTTAGACGGCTACTCCACGCCCTTCGAAAGCAGGCATTTGCCTGCTTTTTTGTAGCCTAGCTAAATTTATCCTTGCAAAAATGGTATTAAACTACCATAATTGCAAGGATGATACCCCGCCAAGCAGCCAAAGCCATTCAATCGGGCCTCGCGCTATTTCCAGCGGTCGCCCTGTTGGGCCCTCGGCAAGTAGGCAAGACCACCCTGGCGCTACAGGTTGCGCAGGCCTTTGACCCCAATTTTATCTACCTCGACCTAGAGTCAGAACTCGACCAGGCAAAGCTCGCCCTGCCGCGCGCTTTTCTGGCCGAGAAAATGGATCGGCTGGTGGTAATCGACGAAGTACACCGCAAACCAGGGCTATTTCCGGAACTCAGAGGCCTTATCGATGCCGCCCGCAGAGAAGGCAAAAAGGCTGGGCACTACCTGCTTTTGGGGTCTGCGTCGCTTGAGCTTCTCAAGCAGTCTGGCGAAACCCTTGCCGGCCGCATTCTGTACACAGAGCTGCCACCATTACAGGTCTCCGAAATACCCCACACCGACATTAACCAGCTCTGGCTACGCGGCGGATTTCCTGAGAGCTTTTTGGCTGCAACCGAGGCCGCGAGCATCGACTGGCGTAGGAGCTTTGTGCGCAGCTACCTTGAGCGTGACATTGGCCAGTTTTTCACCCAGCGAATTTCCGCAAACGACTTAAGGCGGCTCTGGACAATGCTGGCCCACCAGCAGGCAATGCAAGTCAATATGGCTGCCTTGAGCCGCAGCCTTGGTCTGGACCAGAAGACCGTAAAAAACTACCTTTCTCTGCTGGGCGAACTCTTGCTGCTCAGGCAGCTACCAGCCTGGCACACCAATATTGGAAAACGCCTGGTCAAGACACCAAAGACCTTCATACGCGACTCAGGCCTGGTGCATAGCCTTTTAGGAATCACTTCGGTCGATAGCCTATTGGCCCACCCAATAGCGGGCGGAAGCTGGGAGGCCTTTGTTGCTGAGCAGATCGCCAATGCCAGCGAAGCGGACAGCCAGATTTTTTTCTACCGCACAGGGGGCGGCGCAGAAATCGATGTGGTGCTCGAGAGGCCCTCGGGCGAACTCTGGGCCATAGAGGTAAAAAGAAGCCTAAAGCCAACCCTGTCTAAAGGATTTCATCAGGCCTGCGCCGACCTACAGCCCAGACGAAAGCTGGTGATTACACCCGGAGAAGGCCGCTGGTGGGTCGCAGAAGATATTGAGGCGATGGATATCGGCAGCCTCATTACCGAGCTCTAAGCGAAGACCCGAGCCCGGCTACTCCACCGCCTTCACCATATCCTCGACTACCTTCTTAGCGTCACCAAAGACCATCATGGTCTTGTCCATATAGAACAACTCGTTATCAAGCCCGGCATAGCCTGAGGCCATGGATCGCTTGTTCACTATCACCGTGGCGGCCTTGTAGGCCTCAAGAATGGGCATACCAAAAATGGGGCTGCCTGGGGTGCGTGCCGCAGGATTCACCACATCGTTAGCCCCGAGCACCAGCACGACATCGGTCTGGCCAAACTCGCCGTTGATGTCTTCCATTTCGTGCACCTGGTCGTAAGGTACTTCCGCCTCTGCGAGCAGTACGTTCATGTGCCCAGGCATACGCCCCGCCACAGGGTGAATGGCGTACTTCACATCCACGCCTTTCTCGGTGAGTTTCTCGGTGAGCTCTTTAAGCGCATGCTGGGCGCGGGCCACAGCCAGGCCATAGCCTGGCACGATAATGACCGTATCGGCATTGCCCAGCAAAAACGCCGCGTCGTCGGGCGAGCCGCTTTTTACGGGCCGCTGCTGACCATCGCCACCGGCAGCCCCGGTTGTGGCCTCGCCACCAAAGCCCCCCAAGATCACGTTAAAGAAGCTACGGTTCATGGCCTTACACATGATGTAAGACAGAATTGCACCCGAGGAGCCCACCAACGACCCCGCGATGATGAGCATGCTGTTACCCAGCGAGAAGCCAATGCCCGCCGCGGCCCAGCCCGAATAACTGTTAAGCATGCTTACCACCACCGGCATATCGGCCCCGCCGATGGGAATGATGATGAGCACGCCCAGCACAAAACTCAAAGCCAACATTAGGAAGAAGGCTTCCCAGCTTTCGGTGAACGTAAACGCCAGGCCGAGCGCAACGGTGGCAATGCCCAGCACCAGGTTGAGCATATGCTGACCACTAAACACCACGGGCGCACCCTGAAATAACCGAAACTTATACTTGCCCGAGAGCTTTCCAAAGGCAATCACCGATCCGCTAAAGGTAATGGCACCAATGGCGGCTCCCAGAAAAAGTTCGAGCCGATTGCCCGTCGGAATCGGGGCACCCTTTTCGGAGATATTCAGTGCATAGGGTTCTGCAACAGCAGCCACTGCAATGAACACCGCTGACAGTCCCACCATGCTATGCATAAACGCCACGAGTTCTGGCATTTTGGTCATTTCGACCCGCTTCGCCAGGGTCACGCCTACCGCACCCCCAACCAACAGGCCGCCGGCGAGCAGGGCCAAGCCCTGCCCCACCGACGCGGCGCTTCCCGCAAGACTTTGTGACATGGTGCCGATCAGACCCAACGTAGTCACGATGGCAATCGCCATACCTGTCATTCCAAAAAAATTGCCGCGGATTGAACTGGTGGGATGGCTAAGCCCCTTGAGGGCCTGAATAAAGCAGACGGAGGCCACCAAATACAACAAGGTGACAAGATCAATGGACAAACTAAACATTTAAGCAGCCTCCTTCGCGCCTTGGCTGCCAGCAGGGGTCTTCTTTTCCTTCTTCTTAAACATCTCGAGCATGCGCTTTGTCACCAGAAAACCTCCAAAAACATTCACCGCTGCCAAGGCCACCGCCAGCACTCCCATGGTCTGGCCCAAAGGCGTTTCGGTCAGCGCCGCAGCCAACATGGCGCCCACAATGACAATCGCCGAAATGGCATTGGTCACCGCCATCAGTGGGGTGTGCAACGCGGGAGTGACGTTCCAGACCACGTGGTAGCCCACATAAATGGCCAGCACAAAAATAATCAGGTTCATCAGAATTGGACTCACAGCATCCATGGGCTTGCTCCGTAATGAGTAACAGTCAGGTTTAGGCCATTGAAACCGTCGGTTTAGGCCGGACGGGTCACCTGCCCATCTTTGGCCACCAAGGTTGCGGCAACAATGTCGTCGTCCATGGGCACATGAAAGCTGCCCTCCTTGGTGAAAACGAGTTTCAAAAAGTCCAGCAGATTTCGTGCATATAAGGCTGACGCATCGGTGGGAACCAAGGCGGCCATGTTCGGCTGGCCCACGATCTTCACCCCATTGCTGGTGAGCACGGTTTCATTAAGCTTAGACAGGGGGCAGTTGCCGCCTTGCTCCACCGCCATATCCACAATGACGGAGCCGGGCTTCATGCTGGCCACCATGTCTTCGGTGATGAGAACCGGCGCCTTTCGGCCCGGAATCAGCGCGGTAGAAATGACGATATCAGCCTGGGCGATACGCTTGGCCACCTCGGCTGCCTGCCGCTTCATCCAGCTCTCGGGCATGGGCCGGGCATAACCGCCCACGCCCTGGGCAATCTCGCGTTCTTCATCGGTTTCGTAAGGCACATCGATAAACTTGGCGCCGAGCGATTCGATCTGCTCTTTTACGGCGGGGCGAACATCGGAGGCCTCGACCACCGCGCCGAGCCGCTTGGCAGTGGCAATCGCCTGCAGGCCTGCCACCCCCGCGCCCAAAATCACTGCACGGGCGGCCTTGACGGTTCCTGCCGCGGTCATGAGCATCGGAAAGATACGCGGATAGGCGTCGGCAGCAAGCATGACTGCCTTGTAACCGGCCAGGTTGGCCTGCGACGACAAGACATCGAGCGACTGGGCGCGCGTGGTGCGCGGCGCCGCCTCCATGGCGAAGGCGGTGATACCCGCCGCAGCGAGACGCTCGAGCCCTGCACGGTCGTAGGGTAAGAGCATTCCTACCAGTACCGCGCCCTTTTTCATCTGGCCGAGTTCGGCATCTGAAGGAATGCGCACCTTTAAGACCAAGTCGCAGCCCAGCGCCTCGGCCTGGTCGGCCATGCGGGCGCCCGCAGCCTCGTAGGCTGCATCGACCATGCTCGATGCCGTACCCGCACCCCGGGCAACGACCAGTTCGTGGCCTTGCCCCACGAGTTTTTTAACAGTTTCGGGAGATCCCGCAACGCGGGTTTCTCCCGCGATGGACTCTTTAGGAATGCCGATACGCACGCGTCTTCCTCTCAAAATGTGGCGATACCGGGCTTACGCAGGCGCAGCCCTTTTCTGGTTAGACTCCAATGTTATATGACTGGACATAAAACCGTCGTCGTGGGCCTCTCCGGAGGAGTCGACTCCGCCGTATCGGCCTGGCTTTTGCAGCAGCAAGGCTGCCGTGTGGTGGGTATTTTTATGAAGAACTGGGAGGACGATGACGACTCCGAATACTGCTCTACTCGGCAAGATTTTCTTGACGCGGCAGCCGTTGCCGACCTTCTGGGTATCGAACTGCAGGCGGTAAATTTTGCTGCGCAGTACAAAGACCGGGTGTTTGCCGATTTTCTGCGCGAATACCAGGCAGGCCGCACGCCGAATCCCGATGTGCTGTGCAATGCCGAGATTAAGTTCAAGGCCTTTTTAGACCATGCCTTTGCCCAGGGGGCAGACCTCATTGCCACGGGCCACTATGCACGGCTGCGCCGTAACGACCAAGGTCGGGTAGAGCTTCTGCGGGGCCTCGACCCCAGCAAAGACCAGAGCTATTTTCTGCATCGGCTTACCCAGGTGCAGCTCGACCGAGTGCTCTTTCCCGTGGGCGAATTGCATAAGACCGAGGTGCGGCGCATCGCCCAAGAAATCGGCCTACCCAATGCCAAGAAGAAAGACTCCACCGGCATTTGTTTTATTGGGGAGAGGCCTTTTAGAGAATTTCTCAACCGCTACCTGGCCCATACGCCCGGGCCTATCTGCACGCCCGAGGGCCTGACCATCGGGCAGCACCAGGGGCTCTCGTTTTATACGCTCGGGCAGCGCAAGGGTCTGGGCATTGGCGGCGTGCGCCGAAAGGGGTTTGTGAGTGCTGAGGGCAGTGGCTGGTTCGTCGCCCGCAAAGATATGGATCGCAATATCTTGTATGTGGTGCAAGACCACGACCATCCTTGGCTTATGAGTGCGGCCTGTAAGACGCTTGATGCCTGCTGGGTGTCGGGCCAAGCGCCCGAAGAAGACGATGGCCCGTTTGGCGTAAAAACACGTTATCGGCAGGCCGATGCCGAAGGTCAGTTTGCATACAACGGGGACAGTTTAAACGTTCACGATTTTTCATACACAGGGGACACCTTAAACGCGCACGATTTTGGTAGTGGCTTTCAGGTTATATTCCACGAACCCCAGTGGGCTGTTACACCAGGGCAATCGGCAGTAGTCTACAAGGGAGAGGTCTGCCTAGGCGGGGGCATTATTGATAGCGCGATCGGCGCCACCCCCTTCAACGCCACCGCACCGGTGTAAGAAAAACGCCGCGCCACTGCGGCGCTGACGTTACCCCGAGGGCAAAAGCGAATGTTTGAATTACTGCGGCTTGGTCTGCTGAAAGGAAGGCCGCTCCGCCACACGGGTAAAAAAATCTGCCAGGTTGGGGTAGGCCTTGGCCCAGGAGTTTTCGGGAAACCGAAAATTCAAGTAACCCAGAGCCACGCCACAGGCGATATCGGCAAGGGTAAACGCCTTGCCATTCATCCACTGGTCTTTGCCCAGGGTCTGGCTCATAACAGCAAGGCCGCGGTCTACCTTAACCGCCTGCCGTGCAAGATAGTCTTGGTTAAGGGCCTCACCGGAATGAAACCGCTTCTCGATAATCATGGCAATGGCCGCATCGCACAGGCCATCGGCCAGGGCCTCAAGCGTGCGCACAGTGGTGCGCTCACGGTTACCCTCAGGAATCAACCGCTGCGTGGGCGCGCGGGAATCTAGGTATTCGGCAATCACGCGAGAATCGTAGACGCAGCCGTCTTCAAGCAGAAGCACCGGCACCTTTCCCAAGGGGTTCTGCGCGGCAATTTCGGTCTTTTCAGACCAGACGTCTTCAAGAACAAACTCATAGTCAAGCCGCTTTTCCACGGCAACCACGCGCACCTTGCGCACATAAGGACTAGTGACGGAACCGATTATCTTCATGATGTCTTGAGAGAATAGAGAGGCTGAGGAGTATAGCTTCGAAGGCTCGAAAACAGACATGCCCGTGTCACAATTAACACATGAAAACAACAAAGCCTGAACCCAGTACGGTTGAAATCGCCGGGGTGGGGGCGTCAGAACTTCTGGCTTTATCGCCGCTCGATGGCCGATATTCCCAAAAAGTCAATGGCTTACGCGCGCTGCTGTCGGAATATGGGCTAATTCGATTTCGGGTACAGGCAGAAATTGCCTGGCTTATTGGGCTATCCGACCTTGACATTCCCGAACTTCCCGAGTTCTCGCAGGGGGCCCGTGACACCCTGACCACCTGGGCTAAGGCATTCTCACCCGAAGATGCCGCGCGCATTAAGCAGATTGAGTCGCAGACCAATCACGATGTCAAGGCGGTGGAATATTTTCTAAAAGAAAAAGCCCAGGCCAGTGGGCTTGCCGAACTTACCAAGGCGGCTGAGTTTATTCACTTTGCCTGCACCAGTGAAGACATTAACAACACCGCCCACGCCCTAATGCTCAACGCGGCGCGGCAGGAGGTGATGCTGCCGGTTATACAAAAACTGGTTGCGGCGCTGGCGAAGCTGGTGGAACAGCAGGCGGGGCGGGCCATGCTCTCGCGCACCCATGGCCAGACGGCATCGCCCACCACACTTGGCAAAGAGATTGCCAACGTACGGGCCCGGCTTCGCGGGGCGCGAGACCAGTTTCTTTCAGTGAAGCTTCGCGCGAAGATGAATGGCGCCGTGGGCAACTACAATGCGCATGTGGTAGCCGCGCCCGATATCGACTGGCAGGCATTTACGCAGAAGGTGCTTGGGTCGCTAGACCTCACTGTGAACCCCATGACCACCCAGATTGAACCACACGACGATATGGCGGCGTACTTTGATGCGCTCGCGCGTGTGAATACAGTGCTATTGGATTTCTGCCGCGATGCCTGGGGCTATGTGTCGCTGGGTTATTTCAAGCAGAGGCTTAAAGAAGGCGAAGTGGGATCGTCCACCATGCCGCACAAGGTCAACCCCATAGACTTTGAAAATGCCGAGGGCAACCTGGGTATTGCCAACGCCCTGCTGCGGCATATGGCCGACAAGCTGCCTGTAAGCCGTTGGCAGCGCGACCTGTCTGACTCCACCGTGCTGCGCAACCTGGGGGTGGCCCTAGGCCATAGCCTTCTGGCATTTGATTCTTGCCTTAAGGGAATCGGCAAGCTCGAGGTCAACGCCCAGCGTCTCGAGGAAGACCTTGATAACGCCTGGGAGGTGCTGGCCGAACCCATTCAAACCGTGATGCGGCGCTATGGGTTGCCGCAGCCCTACGAGCAGCTAAAGGCGCTCACCCGTGGGCAGGGAATGACCCAAGAGACCATGCGCGGGTTTATTGAAGGCCTTGCCTTGCCCGAAGCGGATAAGGCCCGGCTAATGGCGCTTACCCCGGGTACCTATATAGGCATCGCCGAGAAGCTTGCAAGGGCGGAGTTGAGGAAGTCTTGAGACTCAACTCGGATAAAAC
>VGHK01000054.1 GCA_016868305.1 Betaproteobacteria bacterium
GTGGCGTGGGTCGCGCGCTGATTGAACATGTGTATGAGAGCGCCGCAAAGTCTGGCGCTTCCCGCGTCTGGTGGCTTACCCACGAATCTAATACGGATGCCATGCTGCTTTATGACCGCATTGCAGATAAGAGCGGTTTCTTGCAGTACCGCAAGCTGATATGACGGCAGAGTCGGGGTCGGGAGCGAACCCTGGGAGCAGATCGCTGGGTGACGCGTAGATATGACTCAGACCGTCAACTTGGCGGAGACCAAGCGATTGATGCTTAAACCTTGCTCGGCTGCTTCGGTGGCTAGTGCGCGGTGTACCGATGAAGGAATACGCACCATGAAGCGACCGCTGAATTTCTTTTCAGCCAGTGCATCAGGTATTTGCTCGCCCGAAGTAATTCCTGTTGCCCTTGCTGCCATGGGTCGTTTCTAACCGTAGTGCCGGAGGTTGCACTTTCCAGAGAACTGCCTTCTATGGGGGTTTCGCGCGGTGGGGAATGGGAACTACTACTAATTCCAAAATGCTAGACCGTGCAGTAAACTTCTCTTGCCATGCTTAACCGAGCGCATCTCCGCCGCACGTCCCTCATCGCTTTGCTAGCGATGGTGATGCTTGCTCTTGCGCCCACGGTAAGCAAGGTTATTGCATCTGAGTGGGCAGACCCCAGTCTAGTTGAGGTCTGCACTGCGGAAGGAGCCAAGTGGGTCTCTGCATCAGAGCCTGGGCAGGCGGTCGATTTTGGTCACGGCCATAGCCCTTCGCCTATGCATGTCCACGGGGGTGACTGCCCGTATTGCAGCCTGCAGACTACCAAGTTTCTCGTTTCGGTTGTTCACTCTTGCATCGCTTCGAAATCAGTAGCGCTCCTTCCCCCGCTGTTCTATCAGGCGCCTAAGCTCCTTTTTGCCTGGGTACTCCAGCCCGCTCGGGCCCCGCCACTTTCTGCGTAGCTGATGCTTTATTTCGTGCTATTGCATGAGTGCAATAGCGGCTATATCAGAGGAGAAAATCTATGTTGATGCATTTTTCGGTGCGCTTTGCACTGTTCATTGGCGTTTGCACGGCCTTGCTGCCCATAACACTTGTGCATGCCCATTCTTTTAGCGCGGGTGAGGTCAAGATTGTTTATCCCTATGCCCCACCAACAATAGGAGGGGTAAAAAACGGCGTGGTGTACTTTCGCGGCATCGAAAACAACGGTCAGAAACCAGACCGAATGCTCTCTGCGCGATCGACTGTCGCAGAGCGTATCGAGCTCCATATGATGCAGATGGATGGGGCAGTAATGCGCATGCGGGAGGTGGAGTCGATTGCCTTGCCTACAGGTCCTGGGCCATCGTTTCGGCATGGCCAATCGAATGCCTATCACCTGATGTTGATCAACTTAAAGGCGCCACTCAAAGAGGGTGATCGCTTTTCCGTTTGGCTCAGGTTTGAAAACTCCGGTGAAAAGGAAGTCACGGTTGTGGTCGAGAAAACCAGAGGTGCTTCGTCTGATCACCATCACAAACATTAAGGATTCATGATGAGAGCGTCATCGGTATTTGCAATTCCACTGGCGCTCTCGGTCAAATCCCCGTGTGTCAAGATCTAATCTGCCGCAGCAGACACCAGACGCGCTAGGGCCTCTTGAAGCAGAGGCTGTGTCGTCGCAAAGTTCAGGCGCACCCATCCTGGAGCCCCAAACTGCTCACCGGGGCTTAAGGCAAGCCCATGGGCATGCAGCGTAGACATAAATGACCGGCGGTGCTGCTGTTCCCAGTCTCTGGCATCAATCCAGGCCAAATGCGTGGCCTCAGGATATAGCCAGGAAAGGCCCTGAGAGCGCGCAATGGCGTCGTCTATCAGCGGTAGGTAGCTACGCAGTTGCGTTAACAACTGCTGCCGCCAGGGCTCGCCCTGCTCCAGGGCAGCAAGACTGGCCTGATAGGCGAAACCCGTTGGACTTGGCAGTAGGCCCTGTAGGTTCTTCAGGGCAGCGCGCAGTTCGGGGTTCTTCACCACCGCCCAGGCCAAACCCATTCCTGCAATATTGAATGTCTTGCCTAGAGACATCAAGGTAACTGTTCGCTCCGCAATCTCGTTATTGAGGCTGGCGATCGGAATATGCCGAAGGGTGGGATCGAGAATGAGATCAGCGTGTATCTCATCGGAGCAGATAACAAGGTCTTTTTCACAGGCAACCGCGGCAAGCGCTTCAAGCTCGTGTCTTCGATAAACGGTGCCGCCCGGATTCTGAGGATTGCAGAAAAGCAAAAGCCTGCTTTGCGAGGTACAGACATCGCGTAGATCATCACCCGACAAGAGGAGCCTTGCGCGACCTTGCGAGGTATCGTGGCGTTGCGGTATAGCCTGTTGGGGCCGCTCAAACATGGCTGCTGCTAGGTGCAGATGGTGATAAATTGGCTCGGGAAACAGCACCTGCTGGTCTGGTTGGGTATAGACCAAGGTGCTTGCGTATAGACCCGGAACCACCCCGGGTAGCATCATCAGCCATTCCGGATCAACCTGCCAATCATACAAACGAGACAATCGCTCGCAGATGAGATGTGCCAGGTTGGCTGGGGCAGTGGCATAACCAAACCTCGGGGAAGCGATATACCTCGACATCGCCATTTGGATTGGCTCTGCCACATCGAAATCCATGTCGGCCACCCAGAGCGGAATTAGCTTCGGAAGACCTGTAGAGGCATCGATCTGCTTACTCTCAAGAAACTTACCCCAGCGGAAAGAATCGGAGGGAACGTTTTCTAAGTTGAAGAGGGCATTCATTGGTAGCATGACGGTAACAGTTTACTGAATACGCGCTCAGCAAAAGGTCAAAGCCCCAAATGAGTCCAGCGGCCAAGGCAAATGCAACGCCCGAACCGAGGCGAACCAAGGGCATGGGTTGGGATGCGCGTTGAGCTGGGGACTATCATAACTTTCTGGATGCGCTTGTTTTTCCACTGGAGCTAGAGCTCATCGAGCTTCGTTTAGAGATCCGCCGACTGAGCCTGCTCGGGCTGCAAAGCTCGCAGATTGCATGATTTCACACTCATTCGGTATGCCTGCTTTGTACGATAGGGTAGCTTTTTAATACTTTTGGTTACTAAAAGTCAATTACCATCCTCTTGGTAATCCCAACCAAACTCATAAGGAACCCGCAATGCTGATCCCCCGCAAGCCTGTACCGTCCTTACAAGTCCCCACCTTGGCCCATGGGCCGTTCGACCTTCATAAAGAGACTCCACAGAGCTTCTCTCTGCTGGTCTTTTTTCGCGGACTGCATTGCCCCCTTTGTATTAAATATTTAAAGGAGTTGGGGCAGCTACTTCCCGACTTGGCTGAGCGCGGTGTTTCGGTCATTGCTATCTCATCAGACGATGAGGCACGCGCTAAGGATATGGCAACCCGTGTGGGTGCGGCCGACCTGCGTTTTGGGTACAACCTGCCGCTTTCTGTAGCCAGGCAGTGGGGGCTCTACATCTCAGAGGGCATTGGTAAGACCTCGATTGGCATTGAGGAGCCAAAGCTGTTTGCTGAGCCCGGTGTGTTCTTGATTAAGCCCGATCACACTCTGTACTACGGTGCGGTACAGACCATGCCGTTTGCGCGACCTTCATTTGCCGACTTAATGATAGCGATTGATTTTTCGAAAAGTAAAAACTACCCCGCGCGGGGCGAATACACAGGAGCATAAAATGACAGACGCTATTCGACCGAAGACTATAGTCAAGATGCGCGTAGAAGGCGATTCGAAATCGCATGCGCGTACCGACGTCTCTGTTCGGGGACTCACAAGCATTATCGACGAACCGTTAGAGCGAGACGGAACCAACCTTGGCATGACGCCGACGGAAACCTTCGCGGCAGCCCTTATCGGGTGTACCAACGTTATTGGTCATAGGATTGCACATAAGAACGGCATAACGTTCGAGTCGATGCGGATTCGCCTTGAGGCGGAATTTGATCGAAGGGGGGTATCGCTCGCGGAGGAAGTGGCAGTGCCTTTTCCGAGCATGACGCTATTCGTGGATGTTACGACGATGGCCGATGATACTCAGATTGCCCAGCTACAGCAGGAACTCGCCATGTATTGTCCGATTGCGAAGGTTATTCGTATGTCGGGCACAGAACTCAAAGAAGTCTGGACGGTAACGCGACCATAGAAGCGCCAACGATGTTCCCGATCATTCTTGTTGGGTAGTCGTTGCCTTGATTGGGCTCGAAGGCCCCTTCTCGTGAAGTGGAACCGAGGGCAGCCGTTTGAGCCACGGCGCGGCCGATTCGCCCCAGATTTGGGCGGTCGGAACGAGTTGATCGCGCTCTTGAATGCAGCCGAGGCGAAGGTTCATGGTCTTTGGTTCTCCCTCGCCCTCGGTAGCCCAAAGATGGGTTCCACATTCGCCACAAAACGCTTGTAGTCGTCGATTACCGCTTTCTGCCACCTTGACATAGCGACTGGCCGTGCCGGTGACCGCAACATTGGCGGCTGGTGTAGGCAAGACAGCCCGAAATGGGGCCCCAGAGAAGATCTGGCAGTCGTTGCAGTGGCAGACGATGACTCGTGCTGGATCTACGAGGGCCTTAAACGAAATCGCCCCGCAATAGCAGCTTCCCGTGACTTGCATGGTAGTTCCTTAGAGGTTGCTTAGACTCGTTTGCGTTGGTGCCGGTTACTAGTCCCGCAGTCAACAACGCACTCGATCTTTAGCACAGCTTGATTTCTTCTTGTCGGTTTGATCGGGAGTATTCTAAGGCTTTGCGCGCGCAGTACCGTGGGCTTTCTTTAGGAAGGTTATGAAGATAGCTTCTTGTCATGCCTCTTGTGCATTTTGTCTATTTTGTACAAAATGTACAAATCTCTTTGTTAGGAAGCCCGTTATGCGAACAATCAGCGCCAGCGATGCCAAGCAGGGCTTCGCGAACCTTATCGATATGGCTGTACGCGAACCCGTTGTTATTCAGCGTCAGCGTCGCGACGTAGCGGTCGTTTTATCCATGGCAGAATACGAGCGCTTAACCCGAACCAATGTTGCCGAGTTTCAACGATTTTGTGATCAGATCGGCAATCGTGCACAAGACGCGGGACTGACCGAAAAGGGATTGAAGAAGCTTTTGGCTTCGAACGACTAGGTGTCTACGTCTAGTAAGGTAAAGCCGCGTTTGGTGCTTGACACCAATACGATCATTAGCCGACTCCTTGTGCCGTCTGGCGTTGCAGCCCGGGCCGTTGATAAAGCACTTGATGAGGGAGTACTACTCGCGTCTGAAGAATCGCTCGGTGAGTTGGCAGATGTCTTGTCTCGAACAAAGTTCGACCGCTATGTTTCGATTCAAGAACGTCAGCAGTTTTTTAAGCTTCTGGGTGGAATTGTGCAGATCGTGCGTATTCATCATTGGGTAACGGTCTGCCGTGACCCCAAAGATGACATACTTCTGCAACTCGCACTGAACGGTGAAGCGAAGATGCTGATCACTGGCGATAGGGACCTTCTTGCGCTTGCAGAATCATTTTCGGCGAGTCATAAGCTTCGGATTTTGACGCCCAGCGCCTATCTCTCACTCTCTCAGTGATGCTAGAGCATCGTTAACCTGGAAGTGCTATGAATCTTGCCCACCTGCTGCTACGTCAGGCGCATATGGCGGGTGATCGCCCCGCGATCTTCTCGGGTACTGCAGCCTGGGCAACACACTTTCAATGGGCCCAACGCAGTGCAGCGCTTGCTGGGCGTTTTCGGTCTTCGGGGCTACAGCCCGGCGACCGTGTGTTGCTCTTTATGCGCAACCACCCGCGCTACCTGGAAGCACTTTGGGCTGCCTGGTGGGCTGGTCTGGTAGCCGTGCCGGTGAATGCGAAGCTGCATCCGGCTGAGGTTGCGTGGATTATCGACAATGCGCAGGCCCGGTGGGCCTTTGTCACTTCCGACGTGGCGCCGCAGCCGCTAGTGCAGCTAGAGCGCCAGGTGGATATCGAGTCGAATGAGGCCGATGCCCTTTTCAGCCCGATGGGGGACTTTACCGATTCTCCCCCCTGGGCTGCTGGCCCCAGCGATACAGCCTGGCTCTTTTATACCAGCGGTACCACAGGCAGGCCGAAGGGCGTCATGCTGACGCATCGCAATCTGCTAACGATGGGGCTGACCTATTTCGTCGATGTGGCTTCGATTGGGCTAGACGATGCCATGGTCTATGCCGCGCCGATGTCCCATGGATGTGGGCTCTATGCTATTCCGCACCTCATGGCCGGGGCGCGGCATGTTGTGCCTGCTTCGGGCGGGGTTGATCCAGCAGAACTCTTTGCCCTCGGTAAGGCCCTTGGTCCACTGTCTACCTTTGCCGCCCCCACGATCATTAAGCGTCTAGTAGATTATGCGGAGTCAGAAGGCCTTGGACAGGCGGAATGCGCGGCGTCGTTTAAGACCGTGGTCTATGGCGGCGCCCCTATGTACGTGGAAGACATTCGTCGTGCTCTGCGCGTAATGGGGCCGCGGTTCGTCCAGATCTATGGGCAGGGGGAGACACCCATGGTGGCCACCGCGCTGTCGCGCAGACATCTGCTAGACAGCAGTCATCCTCGCTACCATGAACGCCTCGGTTCGGTCGGGGTCGCGCAAACGCCGGTAGAGATCAGGGTTGCTAATGAAATGGGCGAGTCTTTGCCCCTAGGCGAGATTGGCGAGGTGTTGGTGCGTGGCGATACAGTGATGGCGGGCTACTGGCGCAATCCCGAGGCAACCACGCAGGCACTTCGTAATGGCTGGCTATGGACGGGCGATCTGGGCTACCTCGATGCTGATGGATTCCTTACCCTGAAAGACCGTAGCAAAGATTTGCTGATCAGTGGTGGGTCGAATATATATCCGCGTGAGGTTGAGGAGGTTTTGCTGACTGCCCCGGGCGTGTCTGAGGTGGCGGTTGTTGGCGCGCCGGATGCTGACTGGGGGGAAGTGGTAGTGGCCTTTGTAGTAATGAAGAAAGGCATGTCGCTAACAGCCGATATGCTTGATGCCCATTGCCTGGAGCATATTGCGCGATTCAAGCGACCCAAGCGTTACGAGTTTGTCGGTGAGCTACCCAAGAACAACTACGGTAAGGTGCTTAAGACAGTTTTACGAGAACGATTACAATGATTTTGAGATCTGCTGCACAACAAATTGGTCTAGCGTGTCTTGATAGCGCTCTCGCCATTGCTTCAACCCTTGGTCGCTCTGCGGTGATAGAAGCGCCTGCTGCAAAAATAGCGCACAGAGTTCTCGCGTCGCCCCCTTGATCCGTGCGCTGGTCTCAGGACCACTGCGCGTTGTTCGATCGGTGAAGATGCTGTGCCCCCCGGTGTTGAATACCGCTAGGGTTCTTGGCGATGCGCGCATGGCGCGGAATACCGCCCGCCTATCCTCTACGGTACTGCGGTAGCCGGGAAGATTAATGGTGTCGTCTACGCTGGTGATATGCAGCGTAGGAATGGTGACGGCACTGAGTACCCGTTCCATGGGTCCTTGTCCTACCAAGGGGGGTGCCGAGATCAAAATAGCCGCCTGAATGCGTTTGTCTTGTAGAGCACTGTCTTGCACCTCGGCTGCACTGACCCTTGCACCCGAGATCAGCATCGCAGTGTTTGCGCCATAAGAGTGACCAGCTACTGCAATTCTTGAAGCATCGATAATCGGTGCGTGGACAGATGCCAACAACTGATCAAGCGCAAAGCGAAGATCCTGAGCCCGTGCCAGTGCTTCAGAGTCCCGCGCGGCCGCCTGCAGGCGCGGTAACATTTCCAAGGGGTTACCACGCCACAGAGTGTGGTCACTGCCGACGTGCTGCGGGTGCATGCTCGCAATGCCTGCATCAGCCAAATAGGTTGCCAGGTACTGGTAACCAAATCGCGAACCTCCCAGACCGTGGGAGAAGGCAACTAAGGGTACTGGCTGCAACGTATTGGCTATTTGAGGCAGATACAGACGCGTCGGGACAGGCCTTTGCCGATCGACATCAAGAAGATCAAGCTCAACGACACGATGGGCTTGCTCGGCCGTTGCTATTGCCCCCGCGGCTACTCCAGCGAAGGAAAGACCAACTGACCCACCTGTGAGGGTCAGGCAGTTTAAGAGGAATTCGCGGCGCTTCATAAGGTTTAAGGGTCACGCATCAAGAATGGTTTCATATTAGCAGTTCATTTCGGCGCTCATATTGCTCCAGGTATCGCTTCCGCCAAAAAATCATATACAGCTCGGATGCGCTTGCTGGTGCGGATCTCTTTGTGAACTACCAACCAAACGGGAAGGGGTTGGATCTTTAGTTTTGGCAGTAGCGGAATAACTGCGGGATCAGTTCGGATCTGGTGCTCGCTGACAAAGCCGATTCCCAGCCCCGCCCGAACAGCCTCCCATACGACAATTAAGTCGTCGGTCCTGAAAGCAAAGTGCTCCCGCGTTGCAGATATGCCACCTGCTGCAAAGCCTTTGAGGGTTTCGTCGTTGCGGTCTCCGCCAATCAGGTCATGATTCAGAAGATCGGCCGGCTGACGCGGGGCGCCACGACGCCGCAGGTAATCCTGGTGGGCGCAGGCCCTAAGGTCCACCTTGCCCACCCGTCGGGCGATTACTGTAGCCTGTTCGGGCGGAACCATGCGAACCGCTATATCGGCCTCTCGCCGCAGAAGATTGCTTACGGCATTGCTGGCCACCAGTTCGACCTGCACGTCGGGCAGTGACCGGCGCATCTGGGCAAGCAATGGGGGAAGCACATAACAAGATACCGGCTGACTCGCGGTGATGCGCACCGTGCCTGATATTGATCGGTCTGCGCCTTCGACTACCCGCGCAAGCTGATTGGCTCCGCTTTGCATGGTACGCGCTGAGTCGGCGAGGCGAAGTGCTGCCTCGGTGGGTACTAGGCCCCGACCGGTGCGGTCGAAAAGAGCAACTTTGAGCTGCGACTCTAGCTCTGCCACATGTCTACCGATAGTGGGCTGGCTTGACTGCAGCTGCCGTGCAGCCGCAAGCAGACTGCCATGGTCAAGTACCGCAAGAAACGATCGCACGAGGGACCAGTCGAATGAGGTATTCATAAATGAGATAAAGACTCTTAAATATAAGCAATTGTGTACTAGTGCAGCATCTAGACACAATACCTTCATAAACAACAGACGGATACCCTATGGCGCAACATGAGTCGACCGGTGAGGACAACACAAGGCCTCGTAGCTTTCTTCTCGTGGCAGGGTTTATCCTGCTGCTTCAGGGTTTGAGCCTGTTTGCACCCATGGCGGTGCTTGGCGGCGCCATTCAATGGCCCGACAGCCTTGACTTTGCCCCAGCGCAGATGCTGCCGTTGCTCTTAAAGGAGCTCGATGCAGTGCAGATGGGATATGGCCTTTACCTCGGCTACTCGCTCTTGTTCCTAGTCACCGGTGTCGTTACTGTTTATCTGGCGGCACGCCCTGGGGCGCTGGGTGTTCTGGCATTTATTGCCATCGGCGCGGCGGCAGCCTCGGCGCTCGCAAGGGCGATCGGTATTTTGCGTTGGCTCACTGGTAGCGTGGCACTGGCTGAGGCCCATGCCGCCCCGGGCCTGTCTGATGAAGGACGTGCGGCCATCGAGACCATGCAGGCTGCCATTAACGCCTGGGGTGGTGCTATTGGGGAGATGCTGGGGGTCGCAGCCTTCGCGGCAATTTGGGCTATCGCCACAAGCCTCTTAATCTTGCGGGAGCGTCAGTTGCCGGCTTGGGCTGGTTTCACAGGGCTCGTGGTGGGAATCCTCGTAGCCTTTCCGTCCCTGGAACTCTTTGGTGTTACGCCGCCGGTTTCGATCGTAGTGTCGACAACAGTGATCCAACTCTGGTTTATCGCCTTAGGAGTCCTCTTCCTGTGGCGGGCGCTTCGGCGACCCGCGTGAGACTGCCGGCTACGACGGTCAGGCGTATGGAGATCAGTGCCCATGAACAGAGATGACAATGGAGCGTAGAAAATTCATACGACTGGTGGGGGGTGGCATTGTTGTTGCCGCCACAGCTCCCATGACTGGCTGCTCGCTGAGCAGCGACTACCCAGACAAGGCGGTGGAAGCTTGGGGCGGCCCACGAAACGAAGTCGACCCGCGCCGCTATGCACTTGCCTTTGCGATCACGGCACCCAACCCTCACAACATCCAACCGTGGCTGGTTGATTTGAAGGAGAGCGGGGTTATCACTGTGATGACAGACCCCGATCGCATATTGCCGCATACGGACCCTTTTGGCCGACAGATTCTGATTGGACACGGCGCCTTCATCGAACTGCTGGTGATCGCCCTGGCCTCTCAGGGTATTACGGCGGAGGTGGCCCTGTGGCCGCAGGGTGAGCTGGGTCCCGCCCTAAAGGACTGGGACAGTCGGCCCATTGCTCGCCTCACACTTAAGAATACCGGCGCGGTTAACGACCCGCTATTTGCCCACGTGCTCAAACGGCACACGCCTAAATCCGACTATGACCTGGGTCGTAAGGTTTCAGACCAGACCTTACGTGTGCTCATGGCCAGCGTAACCGACAAGGCGGTTCGAGTGGGCGGAACGGTGACCCCGGCGGATCTACTTCCGCTTCGTGAACTCTGCGTGAAGTCGGCGCAGGTTGAATTCCTGACGCCCCGCACGGTCCTGGAGACCTTGCAACTGCTGCGGGTGGGTCCCGACGAGATACTTCAGCACCGCGATGGCTTGGCCATCAACACATGGATGGCCCGGGCACTTAGCACCATCGGCCTGTTCGACCGCAGCACGCCCCCCGAGAAGGGCAGTCAGGCGTTTAAGGCGATGATGGCGCAAATGGAAGGAAACAGTCGTACCGCGATGGGATTCGTCTGGTTGAGCGGCAAGAATGGACGATCAGACCAGATCCATGCCGGGCGTGCCTACGTGCGACTGCAGCTTAAGGCCACCGAATTGGGATTGGGCGTGCATCCTATGAGTCAAGCCTTGCAGGAGTTCCCTGAAATGGCAGCCCATTACGCCAGTGCCCACCAATTGACACTAAATCGTCCTGCACCTGTCACTCCGGATGATGAGACATTGCATATGTTTTGCCGACTGGGCTATGCTGAAAAGCCGGTACCTGCCACCCCGCGGCGCACGCTAGCAGCCTTTGTGCAGGCCTGAGTTTTAGAAGCTCTGCCACTGTGTTGAAGATGCCAACCAGTCTCTTGGACTGCAGCCAACACGTTTTGTAAACACGCGTGTAAAGGCTGCAGGGCTTGAGTAGCCAATGTCCTTAGCAACCGCTTTTATGGGTGCCCCAGCAGCAATTCTTGATTGGGCCAGCGATATTCTCCATTCCGTTAAATATTCAAGCGGGGTGGTTTGTGCTGCTTCTCTAAAGTGGTTAGCAAAGCTTGCCCTCGACATACCCGCCACGGTGGCGAGCTCCTCCAGGGTCCACGGCCTTGCTGGGTCTGCATGCATTGATGTAATCGCCCTCAACAAACGCTCATCGGCAAGAGCCTTGGTAATACCGGAGGGAATCGTTTCTGTACGAATAAGATAGCGGAACACAACGAGAATGAAGTACTGGAGCAACTGGTTGACTCCAAAAGACTTGCCACAGCGACTTGAAAATGCTTCGTCCATCAAAAACTTGTGTATCACCTCAATCTCGGGTGCATCTGCCACCGGTATGAGAATGACGCTCGGGGTCACTGAGGTCAGGGGGTTCTTAAAACGCTGGCCGAACTCGAACTCCGCGCAGACAATCTCGGCCACAGGCCTGGGGATGAGGGTGTGCGCGGAACCCCTGGGCGAAAAGATCACACCAGGGCCCGTGAGCGTCCCCACAGCTTTGCCATCTGCCACAACCTCAACCGAACCAGATTTCAACCAATGAATGTGACCCTTGGCTGATTCCACCTGCCATTCAAATCGATT
>VGHK01000055.1 GCA_016868305.1 Betaproteobacteria bacterium
TGCTGGCCAGGCGCCGCAATAATCTCCGCCCAGTCATCGACCCGGCGATGGCGGCGATGGGCCGCCAGAGTTCCGGCCGATCGGTCAGGATGGTCCAGCTCATACTGCTCGTAGCCATAGTCGATAATCAGAAGCGCACCATAGGCCAGTGAGTCAGCCAGACCCCTGGCCCAGCCTTGCAGCCAGGGGCACCATTCGCCACGATGCCCGGCTGCCCAGCCCAGACCGGCTCCCTGCTGGGCAGCCTTGCGTCGAAGCACCACCTCGCGCAGAGGGCCTGTTGCGGGCCAGCGCATCCACCGCAGACCTGGGGATGCCCGGGCCTGACCTGCCGCCCCTGGACTGGGGCCTTCCATCGTCAGTCCGAGGCCCCATTCCCAGACTCCGGTATCGCAGTCAGACCATTCAAAGACCTTTACCGGAAGGGCGTCTGCCACCTCATTGGCCAGTATCAGTCCTCGGATCGGCGGGATGCTGGCATCGAGCCGGTCAAGCCAGACAAAACGGCTAGCCAGGCCGAGGGGCAGAGCGGCAATGCGCGCACGCTGCAGCAGCTGCATCGCCGGGTTGGGCTCGAGAATCTCGTACCGGTCTGGAAGGCTGTGCTGCCTGTCTAGTTCCAGCATCAGGTCTGCCGCCAGGTCTCCATTACCCGCCCCGAGCTCACGAACCACCAGAGACTGCGGGTCAGAGGCCTGACGCGCGATACCCATAAATGCCTGCGCCAAGGCGCCCGCAAACCAAGGGCCCAGCCCAGAGGCGGTAATGAAATCGCCCTTGGCACCAAAGGGGCCAGCCGGACCCGCACCAGAGGCAGCATAGTAGCCCTCCCGCGGGTGATAGAGCGCCCAGTGCATAAACCGGTCAAAGGGTATCGTCATTTGACTGCAGCCGGCAGCGCCAGAGTCTTCGGAAGCCACGCCGGCAATAGCCTCCACAGCCAGTGCTTCTAAAATGGTCATGGAGGCGTTCGGGGCATGGGAAGGCGGGGGCAAGGCCCCTTCCAAACCATCAGATGCAGTCGCGTCTGGCATGCTCGCAGGGTATCAAAGGTAGACTTGCGCCATGCCCCATGAATCCGATTACGGCCGGTCCGCCGCAGGCCATTCCAGGTCGAACCCAGCCAGATCTGGCAGCGCGCTCATTACGGGCGCCGGAAGGCGGCTTGGGCGGGCAATCGCCTGGGCACTTGCCCAGGACGGCTGGCCGGTGGCGATTCACTACCGAAATTCCCACAGCGATGCCCAAGACCTTAAGGCCCAGATTATTGCCTCGGGAGGCCGGGCCTGCACGCTTGAGGCAGACCTATCTACTAGCCTTGCGGCAGATACCATCGATGGCTGGTTTGACCAAGTGGCCCAGTCCATCGGGCCGGTATCGCTGCTGGTAAATAATGCCTCGGTCTTTGACTTCGACCTTGCCCAGTCATGCTCTGCAGAAAGCCTGTCAGACCATTACCAGGCCAATCTGATCGCCCCGGTGCTGCTCACCCAGGCCCTCTACCGCCATGTACAACGGCATGCACCGCCAGACAGGCCTGTACTGCCCGCAGGAGTCGCAATCAATCTCTTGGACCAGAAACTGGCAAACCCAAACCCGGATTTTTTTAGCTACACGCTATCGAAGGCCGCCCTTGCGCAGGCTACCGAACTCATGGCGCGCAGCCTCGGGCCATGGCTGCGGGTACTCGGGATATCGCCTGGCTTTACCCTGGCCGCCCAAGGGCAGTCAGAAGAGGGGTTTGCGCAGGCCCACAAGGTTTCGCCATTGGGCGCATCCAGCCAGCCAGAAGAAATCGCCGATGCGGTCTGCTGGCTTGCCACCGCCCGCGCGGTAACGGGAACCACGTTACTGGTCGATGGCGGTCAGCATCTCATTCCCAGTGGCCGCGACCTGCAGTTTGCGCGGCCCTAAGTCCAGAATAATTTTCGAGACAATCTCGCGGACAATCGCTTCTCATACCATGCCGGCTCACTCCTGTTCTTGCCATCGCCTTGCCCGCTCCCGACCATGACCGTGCTTTTTGATCCTCGCCTTGCTGACTGCCGGCGTCTGTTTCTCTCGGGCTACGAGATCCAAGCCTCTATTGGCTTTCATAACCATGAAGTCTCGCGCCGCCAGCGGGTGATTGTGGACGTAGACCTTTTCCTGCCCTTATCGGTCAGCCAGTCGGCCAGAGACAGCATTCGCGATGTCATCGACTATGACTTTATGCGCGCGGGTATTCAAGGGCTTTTGGCAACGCGCCACTTCAACCTACAAGAGACCCTTGTTGATGCTATTGCCGACTATTGCCTAACACACTGCCCGGCCAAGGCGGTGCGCGTGCAGACCCAGAAGCCCGATGTCTATGAGGACTGCGCAAGCCATGGCGTAGAGGTGCTGGTCTGGCGTGCGGCACGGCACGGCTCATCGCAACAATCGGTAACCGGTACCCAATGACCAGCGCCTCCCCCGCCCCCGCTGAATTCTGGCAGCCAATTGGCCTGGCGGCCCGCAGCCCTAAGAGCCTGCGTAATGAAACGGAGATAAACAAGCTCTCCAAACGGCTCTACCGCCTGGTGGGGCAGGCAATCGCCGACTTCGACATGATCGCGCCGCACGACCGCATCATGGTCTGTATGTCTGGCGGGAAAGACAGCTATGGGATGCTCGATATTCTTGAGGGGCTTCGGCAACGGGCGCCTGTGCCCTTTAGCCTGATTGCCGTCAATCTCGACCAAGGCCATCCGGGCTTTCCCACCGATGTGCTTCCGAATTACCTTTCTAGCCGCGGGTTTGCCTTTCACATCGAAAGGCAGGACACCCACAGCATTGTCAAGCGCGTAATTCCCGAAGGGCAGACCACCTGCTCCCTGTGCTCACGGCTGCGGCGCGGCATTCTCTATCGGCTTGCCACCGAACTGAAGGCCACCAAGATCGCCCTGGGGCATCACCGAGACGACATATTGCAGACATTTTTTCTGAATATGTTCCACGGGGGAAGCCTTAAGGCGATGCCCCCGAAGCTGCGGTCTGATGACGGCCAGCATGTGGTGATTAGGCCTCTGGCCTATGTTGAAGAAGACGACCTTGAGGCCTGGTCACTGCACCAGGGCTTTCCCATCATTCCCTGCGACCTCTGCGGCTCGCAGGAAAACCTGCAGCGGCAGCAGGTGAGGGCGCTGCTCAAAGACTGGGAGAAGAGGCACCCGGGGCGGATCGACTCCATGTTCAAGGCGCTGGGCAATGTCAAGCCTTCACATCTGCTGGATCGTGACCTTTTTCCGTTTGAGAACCTAAGGCCAGACCCTTCGTCACCATGAACTCCCTGTTTCGCATGGTTACTATTGGCTGGGTCATTCTGAAGTATGGCCTTGACCAGCTTGCCGTAGATGGCGCCCGTCGGGGGCTTAACTCCCGCAGCCTGGGACTCCTGCTGCAGGTGTTGCGACTCGGGCGGCGTTTTACCGAGCCCCGCGGCACGCGGATCCGCAAAGCCTTGGAGAGCCTTGGCCCCATATTTGTGAAGTTTGGCCAGGTCTTATCAACCCGACGCGACCTGCTGGCCGAAGACATCGCCGATGCCCTTGCCATGCTGCAGGACCAGGTGCCGCCCTTTGACTCCCTGCTTGCAGTCGCAACCATTGAGAAGTCGCTTGGCCAGCCTATCCACGAGATCTTCGCGGAGTTCGAAACGCAGCCTGTTGCAAGCGCATCCATCGCCCAGGTGCACTTTGCCCGGCTGCATGACGACAGAGAAGTGGCTGTCAAGGTGCTGCGCCCAGGCATGGCCCGGATTATTGACAAAGACCTGGCCCTGCTTCGGCTTTTTGCACAGGTGGTCGAGCGTTTCTCGGCCGACGGCAAGCGGCTCAAGCCACGTGAAGTGGTTGCAGAGTTTGACAACTACCTGCACGACGAGCTCGACCTGGTACGCGAAGCGGCCAACGCTACGCAGCTACGCAGAAACTTTGAGGGCTCGATTCTGTTGCAGATCCCAGAGATGCTCTGGGATCTCTGTCGCACCGATGTTCTCGTGATGGAACGGGTCTACGGCATTCAGATCAACCGAATGCAGAAGCTGCGTGAGGCAGGGGTAGACTTAAAGCAACTGTCTCGCGATGGGGTCGAGATCTTCTTTACGCAGGTCTTTCGCGATGGTTATTTTCATGCCGACATGCATCCCGGCAACATTCTGGTGTCCGACCGTGGTCCCCGGTTCGGCCGCTACATCGCGCTAGACTTCGGCATCGTTGGCACGTTGTCGGAGTACGACAAAAACTATCTCGCGCAGAATTTTCTGGCCTTTTTTCGGCGCGACTATCGGCGGGTTGCAGAGCTGCATATCGAGTCGGGATGGGCGCCTGCCAATACCCGTGTGGATGCCCTCGAGGCAGCGGTACGGGGTGTCTGTGAGCCCTTTTTCGACCGCCCCTTAAAAGAGATCTCACTTGGCCAGGTGCTTCTGCGGCTCTTTCAGGCCTCACGCAGGTTTCATGTCGAGATTCAGCCGCAGCTGGTGCTGCTACAAAAGACGCTGCTCAATATCGAAGGCCTTGGCAGACAGCTCGATCCTGACCTCGACCTCTGGGTAACCGCCAAGCCGTTTCTCGAGAAATGGATGCAGGAGCAGGTGGGCTTTGCAGCATTAAAACGGCAGACCCTGCGCGAAGCCGAGCGCTGGTCCGTGATGCTGCCGCAACTGCCCCGGCTGGCCCATACCGCCCTTAGCCGTATGGCCCACCCCGCACCCGATGCCGTAGCCCGAACGCTGGCGGCACTGGCGCGCGAACAGAGGGCCACCCGCCGGTGGGTGCTGCTACTGTCTTTTCTGGTACTGCTGTTGCTGCTGAACATGGCAGCCCTTATTGTCAAGCTATGGGGTATCGAGCTCCCAAATGAATAATGCCATCCGCATGAATGTGATTGTGCTCGCCGCTGGTAAGGGCAGCCGCATGAAAAGTAGCCTGCCCAAGATACTGCATCCGATAGGCGGAATTCCGATGGCCGGTCATGTCATTCGCACGGCACAGGCCTGTGGTGCGCATCGTATTGTGGTGGTGGTAGGCCACGGCGCCGAGCAGGTTTTGGCCAGCCTGTCGCGGTTTGAGACCACCGACTGTCCTCTTGCTTTTGCCGTGCAAGACCCGCCCCAGGGCACCGGCCATGCCGTGTCTGTCGCAATGCCCGAGCTCCCGACCGACGGCCTGTGCATGGTGCTCTACGGGGATGTGCCCTTGCTGCGGCCCGAAACACTCGCAAAACTTGTTGCCCTAGCCCATGCCCATGATGGCATGGCCCTGCTTACCGCCGAGGTGACCGACCCCTCTGGCTACGGCCGCATTGTCCGCGATGCCAGGGGCCATATTCTGCGAAGCGTAGAGCACAGAGATGCCGATGCCGAGACGCGCGCGATTCGCGAAATCAATTCAGGCATTCTCATCGCTCCCACCGAATGCCTGCGCCGCTGGGTGAACCAGCTAGGCAACAACAATGCCCAGGGCGAGTACTACCTCACCGACGTGCTGGCCATGGCGGTTGCCGAAGGGCACACCATCGGAAGCCTCATCTGCCCCGACCCCATCGAGATTGAAGGCGTCAATAGCCAGGCCCAGCGTGCTGCACTCGAGCGGGTCTATCAGCGCCGACAGGCCGAGCAACTGCTAGATGCAGGCGTACAGCTTGCCGACCCGGACCGGTTTGATTGTCGCGGCAGTCTGCGCTGTGGCCAAGATGTTTTTATTGACGTGGGCTGCGTCTTTGAGGGCACCGTAAGCTTGGGCGATGGCGCTCGTATCGGGCCGCACTGTCTGCTGAAGAACGTAGCAGTAGGTTCGGCGGTGCAGATCCACGCCATGAGCCTGCTGGAAGACTGCCAGATCGGCGACTCAGCCGTGGTTGGCCCGTTTGCCCGTATTCGACCCGGTACCGTCTTGGCCGAGCATAGCCATGTGGGTAACTTCACTGAGGTCAAAAACAGCCGCCTCGGCCCGCATTCCAAGGCCAATCATCTCTCGTATCTCGGCGATGCCACCATTGGTGCCCACGTAAACATCGGAGCCGGCACCATCACCTGCAACTACGACGGCGCAGCAAAGCACAAGACCGTCATCGAAGACGGTGCCTTTATCGGATCTGACACACAACTGGTGGCGCCCGTACGGGTCGGGGCAGGGGCCACGGTGGGGGCAGGTACCACGGTGACCAAAGATGTTCCGCCGCATGCCTTGGCATTGTCGCGGGTGCGTCAGGCGCACATCACCAATTACCCTCGGCCCCAGAAACCGGAGAAATAGCCCCTATGTGCGGTATTGTGGCAGCAGTCCATTCCCATAACATTGTGGGCTTTCTGATTGAAGGCCTGCGTCAACTGGAATACCGGGGCTACGACTCCGCTGGGCTAGCAGTGCTCGATGCCGCCCAGGGCATACGTCGCCTGCGGGCCGTAGGCCGGGTGCAGGAACTCGCCCAGTCTGCCGCTGGCATGGCTGCCGAGGTAGGAATCGCGCATACCCGTTGGGCCACCCATGGCGCTGTTACGCAAGACAATGCCCATCCCCATCTGTCAGAAGGCCAGGGCCTGTCAGTCTGCCTGGTGCACAACGGCATTATCGAAAACCACGAGGCCCTGCGCCAGACACTCATGGCGCAGGGGTACACCTTTACCTCGCAGACCGATACCGAGGTGGTGGCCCATCTGCTGCACCAGGTGCGCCGCCAGTCGCAATCGATTACCGAGGCGCTCTGCCGGGTGCGCCAGCAGCTGCACGGTGCCTATGCCATTGCCGCCATCAGCAGCCAAGATCCACAGACCGTCGTGGCAACCCGACTCGGGGCACCGCTTATTCTGGGAATCGGCAGTTCTCCTGATGAGGCCTATCTCGCCTCTGATGCCTCTGCCCTGCTGCAGGTTACGCGCGATATGGTCTACCTTGAAGACGGTGACCTCATTACCCTGCATCGCACCGACAAGCTCGGGCCTGTAGCGCGACGGCTGATAGATGCCGATGACCGCCCCATCGAACGCCCCGTCACCCGCTCTAGCCTCTCGGCAGACGATGTGGCCCTGGGGCCCTATGCCCATTTCATGCACAAAGAGATCCACGAGCAGCCCGGCGCAGTTGCCGCCACGCTCGAAATGGTCACCGGGGCGGGCAGCATCTCGGCCGAACTCTTTGGCAGCTTGGCGCCCGCAGTCTTCGCACAGACGCGGCAGGTTCTGATTCTGGCCTGTGGCACGAGTTTTCATGCGGGGCTTGTGGCCCGCTACTGGCTTGAGGCCATTGCAGGCCTGCCCTGTACGGTGGAAATTGCCAGCGAGTATCGCTACCGCACCAGTGTCTGGCAGCCGCAGACACTGGTAGTTGCGATCTCTCAGTCGGGCGAGACAGCCGACACCCTCGCCGCCCTAGACCATGCCAAGCGCCTTGGGGCCGAGCACACCCTGTCGATCTGTAACGTGCCCGAGTCGTCGCTGATTCGCGCCGCAGGCCTGCGGTTTCTCACGCGGGCCGGCCCCGAGATCGGCGTTGCCTCTACCAAGGCCTTCACGACACAGCTTGCTGCCTTGTTTTTGTTGGCGCTCACGCTGGCCAAGACCCACCACAGGCTCTCGGCCGCGCAGGAGGCGCAGCATGTCATGCAGCTGCGACACCTGCCTGCAGCGCTTACCGCCATGCTTGCCGCAGAGCCAGCCTTTCAAACCTGGGCACGCCAGTTTGTCGACAAAGACCATGCGCTTTTTCTCGGACGGGGCATTCACTATCCGATTGCCCTAGAGGGTGCCCTAAAGCTCAAGGAGATTAGCTATATTCATGCCGAAGCCTATGCCGCAGGCGAGCTCAAGCACGGGCCCTTGGCCCTGGTCGATGCCAAGATGCCGGTGGTGGCGGTGGCCCCCAACGACAAGTTGCTTGAAAAACTCAAGAGCAACTTAGAGGAGGTACGCGCCCGAGGCGCCGCCCTCTATGTGATTGCAGACCAGGGGGCGGGACTTACCGCATCCGAAGGGGTTCAGGTGATTAGCCTCGGAGACCATGCAGGCCTGTTGTCCCCAATACTGCATGTGGTCCCGTTGCAGCTACTGGCCTACCATGTGGCGCTTGCCCGGGGCCACGATGTTGATAAACCGCGCAACCTGGCAAAGAGCGTTACAGTCGAGTAACGAGTAACGCGAGAAAAACGCTGGCCTTTTCTGGCTAATCCCACTGAGACGTCATTGATAGTCCACAACCAAAGGGGCATGGTCTGAGAAAGACTGCGCTTTGTAGACATAGGCGGACTGGGCCCGGGCGGCGATGCCAGGGGTTGCCACCTGATAGTCGATACGCCATCCCACATTGTTGGCCCGGGCCTGGCCCCGGTTAGACCACCAGGTGTAGGCCTGCGCCTCCTCAAGGGGGTGCAGCTGCCGATAGACATCCACCCATCCGAGTTCGGTAAAGACCTGGGTCATCCAGGCCCGCTCCTCGGGAAGAAATCCCGAGTTCTTCTGGTTGCCTTTCCAGTTCTTGAGGTCACGTTCGGTATGGGCGATATTCCAGTCACCACAGACCACGAACTGCCTGCCGGTAGTGCGAGACTCCTCGTGCCAAGCAGCAAGTACCGGCAAGAAGGCGCTGAGAAACCGAAACTTAGAGGCCTGCCGGGCCTCTGACGCAGACCCGGACGGGGCATAGAGGCTTACGACCGACACCGCGGGTATTCCAGCAAGGGGCGAGTCAAAATCGGCACGCAGGACACGCCCCTCCTGGTCAAACTCAGGCACGCCAATGCCCGCCTGTGTCGCCAAAGGCGCAGCACGCGAATACAGGCCCACCCCGCTGTATCCCTTTTGTACCGCGCAGAGCACCACCGATCCAAGGGTCTGGCCCGACGAATCGCCGATGGTGCGAACCGCATCAGAGAGGTCTTCTGGCTGGGCCTTAAGCTCCTGAATGCAGACAAAGTCTGCCTGAGCCGAAGAAAGCCAGTCGAGCGCCCCTTTACGGGCGGCAGACCGCAGGCCGTTGGCATTGAGGCTAATGACACGCATAGGTGTATTCTTTCACGAATGTCCGCGAGCCCACAGACCCCTCTGCCTAGCAGCAGTGTCAGCAAGGCCTCCGGCTACGAGTCCGAATTTCTTCGGTTTGCCATCGACGCGGGAGTACTGCGCTTTGGCAGGTTTACCACTAAGGCGGGCCGTCAGTCCCCGTATTTTTTTAATGCCGGACTATTTTATAGCGGAGGCCTCTTGGGCAGGCTCGCCGGGTTCTATGCCCAGGCGTTTCTGGCGGCCGAAACCAGCCGCCTCTGGGCTGCCGATGGCCTCTATGGGCCCGCCTACAAGGGGATTCCTCTGGTGTCTGCAACCGCTGTCTCCTTGTTCCAGCAAGGCCGGGACATTCGGTTTTCTTTTAACCGCAAAGAGGCCAAAGACCACGGCGAAGGCGGTACGATTGTCGGTGCCCCCTTGGCGGGGAAGATCGTAATTGTCGATGATGTCATCTCTGCTGGTACCTCCGTGCGAGAGTCTGTAGAGGCGATACGTGCGCAGGGTGCCACCCCGGTGGGGGTGCTGATTGCCTTGGATCGCATGGAACGGGGCGGCACGGCAGACCATCCCAGCGCGACTTCGGCCGTGCAAGAGGTCTGGTCGCAGTTCGGCATTCCGGTGCAGGCCATTGCCAGTCTGAACGGCCTGCTGTCTTTTCTGCGGGCCTCAGACGACCCCGGGCTTAGCCAGTACCAACAGGCGGTGCAAGACTATCGGTTGCGCTGGGGCGTAAGCGGATAGCTCTGAACACCCCTACTGCTGAACTGCCAGGGCTATTTCTCGCTCTCGCCTGCGGGTCGCACGGGCAACCCAGACCGCATAACTGATCACCACGATAGTCACGGTAAGAATCAGAAGAGATGCGGCGGCATAGATGGTTGGGTTAATTCCGCGCCGGGCATAGCCATAGATAACCTGCGGAAGGGTGCTCACGCCCGGTCCCGAGAGAAATTCCGCGATCACCACATCATCGAAGGAAAGCGTAAAGGACAGCAGAAACGCAGCCAGAATGGCCTGAAAAATGTTCGGCAGCGTCACCAGAAAAAACACCTGATGCGGTCTGGCGCCGAGGTCCATCGCGGCCTCTTCAATGCTGCGGTCCATTTCGAGCAGACGACTCTGAACCACCACCATGGCATAGGCCATACCCAATAGGGTGTGGCCAAAAATTATCGTGAGCATTCCGCGTTCGGGCCAGCCAAAAAGGTTCTGGGCTCCCACCATAAGAAGCAGCAGAGACAGGCCAATCACCACCTCTGGCATCACCAGGGGCGCATTGACCATGCCAGAAAATACTGTTCTTCCCAGAAACCTGCGATAGCGCACAAGCACGAAAGCCGCCAGCGTGCCCAGGGTGGCCGAGAGCAAACCCGTTACCGTGGCCACCTGCAGAGACAGCCAGAAGCCTTCGACAATCTTGGTGTCCCGAAAGAGCGCCTCATACCAGCGCAGCGAGAACCCGGTGAAGTTCGCATCCTGCCGCGTGCTGTTGAAGCTAAACACGATCATGAAAAAGAGTGGCAGATACAGAAAAAGGTAGACCTTAGCCATCCACAAGGTCTTCAGGTGCCGGGTGAAAAAGTCCTTCATGGGCTGCCTGCCTCGCTGCGATTACCGCTATAGCGGTAGTAGATTGCCAATGGCACCACTATGAGCAGAATCATGACAACGGCCAGCGCCGAGGCCCGTGGCCAGTTGTTGCCCGTAAACATCTCATCCCAGACAACCCGGCCGATCATAATATTCTCGGGCCCGCCAAGAAGCGAAGGAATAACGAACTCGCCTACCGAAGGAATAAAGACGAGCATGAATCCAGCAATGATTCCCGCCTTGGAAAGAGGCACGGTGACCAGCCAGAACGCCTTCCAGGGGGTGGCACCCAGGTCGTAGGCCGCCTCCAGCAGTCGAAAGTCCATCTTTACCAGGGTTGCGTACAGCGGCAAGACCATAAAGGGCAGGTAGACATAGGTCATGCCTATGAGCATAGACACGTCGGTGTAGAGCAGTTGCACGGGCTGGCTGCTTAAGCCCAGGCCCATGATCATCTGATTAATAACGCCATAGTCTCCAAGGATTCCTTTCCAGGCATAGACCCGCAACAGAAAGGATGTCCAAAATGGCAGCATCACCAGAAGCAATAGGGCAGGCCTTATGCTCGGGGCCGAGCGCGCGATAAAGTATGCAAACGGATAGCCAATCACCAGGCAGAGGACTGCCGTGCATAGGGCATACCAGATGGACCGCAGATAGGCTTCGATATAGATGGTCTTAAGCCACGCACCCTCAGCACTCTGAAAGATGCTCAGATAGTTTTCGTATTTGAGCTGCAAGACGCCGGTTGCAGGGTCCCATAAGGGCTTAAATGGGTGCACGCTCTCGCCCATATCCACAAAGCTGATGTAGAGCAGAATTAAAAAGGGCAGAAAGAAAAAGACGAACAGCCAGAAAGACGGTATCCCGATTACCAGCCTTCTGCCCGAACGAGATGAGAGCCCCGCCATATCGCTACCCTAAGGCTTTAGTCGCGCAAGACGACTGCATCGGTGTCTTCCCACCAGAAAAACACGTCATCTTCCCAAGAGATATTGGGCATGACATGGCGTGACCCGTTGGGCTCGTTAATCTTGATCTTGATGCCCTGCGGCGTCACTACGATATAGCTGTTATACGCGCCAAAGTAGCCAATCTCTGTTACCCGACCCGCAAAAAGGTTGCGGTCTATGGCTGCCGGTCGTTGCCTGCCAATACTGATCTTTTCGGGTCGCACGGCAACGGCCACCGGCATGGCTAAAGACCCACTGACCCCATAGCCCACCTGTACCTCGCCAA
>VGHK01000056.1 GCA_016868305.1 Betaproteobacteria bacterium
TGAGGCGAATATATTCAGGAACCGGCGTGTGTGCTGGGCAGGCCCATTGACAGTCCACAACCTTGTGGAAATAGGCCTGGTCAAATGGTGTTTTGGTCTGCAAAATCGTCTCCTCTGCTCGCAGATTCGAAAACGGTAAACTATCTTAGCATTCAGCCAGTACTAAAATCTTTGGCAATAGAAAAGGCGGTGCGAGTATGTCGATATAAACACCAACGCGTTGGCGTGGTGAAGGAAAACAAGGTTATTGACGTCACGGCGGTTACGAAACTGTTTCAAGAGAAGCTCACCCACGGAACCGCTTGGTTTGAAGGGAGACAGGGTAGGCTATGAGCTAGCTTGACCATGCTAAGCTAACTTTCAAATAGTTTCAGGTAAATTTTCTACAGTTGCCACTGTAGACCCAATGCATAAAGCCAGTCCATAGGATCACTGTTCGAAAGCTTCGGGCACGTGCTTCAGGCTGACCCGCTTCCAACCATTCGTTAACCAGAACATGAGCACACAACACAGGATCGTTATTGTCGGCGGTGGGGCTGGAGGGCTCGAGTTAGCGACACGCCTAGGTCACACCTATGGCCGGCGCAATCGTGCTCACATTACCTTGGTGGATAAAAACCGTACCCACATTTGGAAACCCAAGCTGCATGAAATTGCATCGGGCAGCATGGATCTGGGAGACCACGAAGTCGACTATATGGCCCAGGCTCATTGGCATCACTTCACATTTCGAATTGGCGAACTGCAAGGGCTCGATCGTCAGAATAAATGCATTGAATTGGGGCCGTATCTGGACGAACATGCCCAACCTGTGACTCCTCCGCAGAAAATTGCTTACGATACCCTGGTGATTTGCATCGGAAGTTTGAGTAATGACTTCGGGACTCCAGGAGTCAAGCAGCATGCGCTGAAGCTGGAGACGCAGCACGACGCCAAGGCTTTTCACTCTAGGATGATCAATGCATGCATCCGGGCGCACAATCAGTCGGGTGCAATACACAAAAGACAGCTGCACGCAGTCATCATCGGTGCAGGCGCCACGGGGGTTGAGCTTGCTGCCGAATTGCATCGCACCACTCGTGAGGTGGTTGCATTTGGGCTCGACCGCATTGATGCAGACAAGGACATCAAGGTCAGTCTACTGGAAGCGGCCGATCGCATTCTGCCGGCTTTGCATCCCCGACTTTCCAAGGCTACCGAACACCTCATCACCCGTCTGGGCGTGCAAGTCTTGACCAGCGCCAGGGTCATGGAGGTCAAGCCCACCGGGATTCGACTCGCCGATGGCCGGGAGATTGAATCCGAATTAGTCGTTTGGGCTGCTGGTGTCAAGGCGCCTGACTTTCTCAAGGAGTTCGGCGGACTGGAGACCAACCAGATTAACCAACTGGTGGTGCATGAAACCTTGCAGACCACCCGGGACCCCAATATCTTTGCGCTTGGGGACTGCGCAGCCTGTCCTTGCTCCGACGCAGACGGCGGGCGTGCTGGCATCGTGCCACCACGTGCGCAGGCTGCTCATCAGCAGGCTTCGCATATGCTTGGGCAGATCAAACGCCGCTTGTCGAATCGGCCTCTCAAGCCCTACCGTTACAGAGACTTTGGTTCTCTGGTTTCGCTGGGCAAGTTCAGCACAGTGGGCAACATGATGGGAGGCTTAATTGGTAAGAACTTGATGATTGAAGGCTACTTCGCCAAGATGATGTACTTGTCTCTTTACAAATTGCACGAATTGGCCATTCATGGCGCCTTCAAAACCGCGCTTTACACAATGGCCCGGGTAATCACCAAACAGACCAATCCAACGGTTAAGCTGCACTGAGCGCCGACAGACGGGTAATGACTTGTTCTCCCACGGCCTTAGCCCAAGGTTGTAGGGAGGCCGTTCCCGTCCGTAGAATTCAGCCCGAATCGTTTACGAGAAAGCGGGTGAGAATGTGGCCACAGCAGCAGGAATTATTGGTGTGATCGGGCTAATAGAGCCCAAGAAAGGCAGGACTTCGTGATCACCGGACTCTCTCCTTCTTTTGCTATCTTGGTTACTGTAGGGCTGCTTGCCCTATCGAATCTTTTCATGACTTTTGCCTGGTATGGACACCTGAAGAGCCTTGCTACTGCGCCACTCTGGATTGCGGTCTTGGCAAGCTGGGGAATTGCGTTTTTTGAATATTCTCTGCAGGTGCCCGCAAATCGTATCGGCTACGAGCACCTTAGTCTTGGCCAGCTTAAGATCATGCAGGAAGTGATTACGCTGTGCGTGTTTGTTCCGTTTTCGATCTATTACATGCACGAGCCAATGAAACTCGATTATCTGTGGGCTGCGCTATGCCTTGTGGGTGCGGTCTATTTTATTTTTCGTAGCGCCTAATGGAGTGCTTCCCGGGTAGGAACAGGTCGTTCGGTCATTCCTTCGCAGAAAAATCGGCGCCAGCAGAGTGGTTGTTGTCTTCGCTGTCAATCAGTTGCCGATACCAGAAGTGTTTTGCGCTGCATCGGGCCGTTTTTGCAGTGTGACGATTTAAGCATGATTCATGTTGTGATCTTTCAGAACACCCAGCAATCAGGCTGTGTCTATCGACTGGTGTTTGCCACGGCCGACATCACCCACCAAACCCCTCATGAATACATCACGCAGGGTGGCAGTAGGTACGCAAGGCGCGAGGCCTATGACTGGAGCACTCAGGGAAAGTTTGCCAGTGAGCTCGCCCTAGCCTTGGATCACCAGCCCTTTTTTTGGGAGTGTCACCCCGAAAAACCCACCCAGCACATCGGCCGTCCGCCAAGGCACCAGGGCTATGCATACTGGATCACACCAGAGACCCCACCGCATATGGTCTATATGCGGCTGATCTCTGGGATTTCTCCTGTTTAGGTGTTCGCGGCTTGTGCACTGATCTAGCCCGCCAGTGCTAGCTCTCTTCGTATTTTGAAATATTGCGGTTGCAGCGCAACATCGGCGCGCGCCTTTGATAACCTACAATCCCTACGTTAGTAAAAAAACAAATTTCATACAGGAGACGCGAATGAGTAAGGTAAATCGAAGAGCTGTCATTAAGTCGGCCGTAGCCTTGGGGGCTGTGGCGATGTTGCCTCGTGCAAAGGCCCAGTCAGGTCCTGTCCGCGTCGGTTATTCGATGTCGCGAACGGGCCCATGGACTGGCGGCGCCCAGACCAGCCAAGAGCCCAATTATTTGATGTGGGCGGAGCAACAAAATGCATTGGGCGGTCTGAGCGTAAAGGGTGTTCGTCGCCCCATTGAGTTGATCTCCTTTGACGATCGTAGCGATATAGAGACTGTGATTCGGACATATGAAAAGCTTATGGGTAGCGACAAGGTTGACCTAGTTCTACCGCCATGGGGAAGTGGTGCTAACTTTGCGGTGGCGCCTCTTGCCAATCGCTACGGCTACCCCTTTCTAGCCCCAACGGCGTTGTCTAGCCGCTTGGTGGAACTTAAGCTGCCGTACTTCTTTCTGCTCTTACAGCAGCCTGCTCCGATGGTCACGGCCATGATCGAGATGTTCAAGGCCAACGGGGTTAAAACTATCGCGTGTATCTACGTCGATGACTTGTTTGGCCTGGAAAACTTCTCTGCATTGCGGGCCGCGTTGCAAGGCAGTGGCATCACCATGATCGAGGATAAGAGCTACCCCGGTGGTGTTAAGGATTTGTCGCCAGTATTACGTTCTATCAAAGATAAGAACCCTGACGCATTCGTTGGGTTTACCTACCCACCTGATACGATTTTGGCAAGTCGTCAGTCTAAGGAGATTGGCTTTAATCCTAAGTTTTTCTATGCTTCGGTGGGTACGGCTTTCCCGCTCTACAAAAATGTCATGACACCGGCAGGTGCTGAGGGTGTCATGGGAATGGGTTCCTGGAACAGTAAGACAAGTGCTGGAGCCAAGGCGTACTTCGATGCGCATGTGGCTAGCCAAAAGAAAGAACCCGACCGTTGGGCAAGTGGTGCAGCATGGGCGGGGCTCGAGATTATTACCGCTGCAGTGGCAAAAGAGGGACTGGATCGTAAGCTAATTCGCGACTATGTGGCTGGTAACACGCACAAGACCATACTGGGCGATATTCGTTTCAATGGTAGCGAAAACGTAGGTACCCCCGGCACGGTAGGTCAATGGCAGAACGGAGAGTTTGAAGTTGTCTGGCCGCAGCGCTTGGCCACAGCGAAGCTAAACCCGAGTAAGCCCGCCTGGTAACACCTTGTCCAAGGCCATGTTACCCATACCTCGCTAGAGGTATGGGTAGCTATATTTTCAGAACGCCATGTCACTGATTGCTTGGATTGAGCTGATTGCTTCGGGCCTTATCACCGGGGGCATATACGCACTGGTTGCGCTGGGCTTGAACCTGCAATATGGGCTTATGCGTATTCTGAATATTGCCCACGGCGAGTTTCTAATGGTTGGCGCGTTTATAACCTGGATGGTGCAAACGCAGTTTGGCTTTTCACCGCTACTTATGCTCCCGCTCTCGTTTTTTTTGCTTCTGGCGCTTGGCATAGCGGTGCATTGGCTTTGCTTTAGACGACTGACATCGACATCGCCGAATCTTGATATTTTTGAGGCGCGGGGGCTAATGGTGGCTTTCGGTCTTATGTTTCTGGTACAAAACTTTGTCTCTTACGTCTGGGGCGGCGACCTCAGGGGGTACGACTACTTGTCTGAGCCCGTACGGTTTGGCGAAATACAGTTTGCAGGCAACAAGCTGCTGGTATTTGGGCTGTCACTCTTGTTTTCCATCGTTCTCATTGTTCTGTTGCGTATGACCCTGCTGGGTAAGGGTGTCCGAGCGCTCATGCAGTCTCCCGTCGGAGCCCAACTCGTTGGCATTGATACCCAGCGTTTACATCCGTTGATGTTCGGCATTGGCCTAGGGCTCTCGGGTATCGCCGGTTGTCTGCTGTCTATGGCCTACACCATTAGTCCGTCGATGGGTGAGCCTTATACGGTCACGGCACTCATCGTCATCACCCTTGGGGGCTTTGGCAGTATGGGCGGGGCGCTTGCGGGCGGTCTGCTGCTCGGCGTGATTGAGGCGGTGGGTATGCATTTCACGAATCCATCGCTCAAGGCCCTGCTGTCGTATGTGGTGTTTATCAGCGTGCTCTTGCTCAGACCTGAGGGCCTGTTTGCCCGAAAGAAGAGGAAGGCGTGACCTCGCGGCAGCTCCTGGTTCGTGATCTGCTCGTGCTGTTTGGTCTGTCGGGCTGGGCCTTGGCGCTGCCAGGAATCGCCAGCGACTTTGTGCTGTCGATGGCACTCACATGCATGATGTATGTAGTGCTTTCGTCGAGTTGGGCAATGTTCTGCGGCACCACGCGGTATCTTTCATTAGCCACAGCGGCATTCTTTGGTCTGGGCGCCTATAGCAGTGCGCTGCTACTAGGTAACATGCCCTGGTGGCAGGTTATTGTCATTGGCGCACTCGTCGCTGCGGGTGTGGCGGTGCTCATGGGTGCGGCTGTTTTGCATCTACGTGGAACCTACTTTGCAGTCCTCACCTTTGGTATGACTGAGTTAATTCGCCATGCCATAACCTACTATGAGAAGAGCGTCACGGGTACCGTAGGGCGGGTGCTGATGGTAGTGCCTGAGCGCGAGGTGGTGTATCTCACGATGGTGCTCTTGGCAGTCTTGGCGGTAGCAACTTCCATCATTATTCGCCGTACCCGATTTGGTCTTGCTATGGTGGGCATAGGTGCAGATGAGCAGCGAGCACAGACGCTTGGCGTCAACACGCGGGTAATTAAAATCATGGGGTTCGCGCTAACGGCCGCTTTTGCAGGGGCAGTGGGCGCGGCTATGTCGGTGCGCTGGACCTACATTGACCCCCATACGGTATTCAACCCATTTATCGGGTTTCAAACGGTGCTTATCGCATTGATTGGTGGCGCGATGACTTTATGGGGGCCTCTGATTGCTGCGATTGTCTTTAGCCTGCTTGCCGAAACGCTCAGATTGCAGGTGCCGCAGTTATACATGATGTCGTTGGGTTTGCTTTTGATCTTATCGGTCTTGTATCTGCCCGGTGGCCTGGCCTCATTACGCGTCGAAACCTTTAAGGGATGGTGGACAGATACCCGACAGTGGTGGCAAGGCCAGCGGTATAAGTGGAGTGGCGACAAGGCCCGCGATGAGGCGCGTGCCAAGCAGCAGGCAAAAGAGCGTCGTGATGCCTAGTGTTCTTGAACCAGAGAACCCGGCAGCGCTTCTGGAGGCCAGGGGCATTACCGTTCGCTTTGGGGGCCTTACTGCTGTCGACGATGTGAGTGCGATTTTTAAACCGGGCGAGCTCGTGGGCATTATTGGACCCAATGGCGCGGGTAAAACAACCTTCTTTAATGCAATTTCAGGGGTGATTAGCCCGACGACTGGCGCGTTGCTTGCGCGTGGGCATACCCTCAGTGGTCGGGCCGCACATCGCTACGCTGCACACGGCATCGCGCGCACGTTTCAGACGCCCAGAGTTTTTCCGGACATGCTGGTACGAGAGAATATCGAGTTTGGGCTCAAGTTTGCCGGTCGGCGGCCCCGCAAGTGGGTTTTCTGGGGCGATGAGAAGAATGTGCCGTGGGCGTTGCGAACCCCTGAGAGTATTTTGTCTTTGATCGGATTGTCCTCTTTAGCCGAGATGCCTGCCGCCGCAGTTACGCCATCGCAGCAGCGCCTGCTTGAGATAGGCATGGCGCTTGCCACCCGTCCGCAGGTATTGCTTCTTGATGAGGTTGCAGCGGGCCTAACCGAGGCCGAAATTGAGAACATGGCTTTGCTGATTCGCAGAATGCGTGATGAGCTTGACCTCACGGTAGTCTGGATCGAACACGCTGTGACCACCTTACTCCGACATGTTGAGCGCGTCATTGTGTTGCATCAAGGGCGCAAGATTGCCGACGGTACGCCTGCGGATGTCGTTCGTAATCCAGAGGTGATAGAGGCCTATCTGGGAGATGAGATGGCCGAAGGAAGGCGCGAATGATGTGGTATCAACGAGCACCCTTCGTCTTGGGCGGTACGCCCGAGGCAGAGCTATGGGTTGATGGCTTAAGCGCCGGCTATGGCAACTTTCTGGTCTTGCGAAATATTTCTCTTGAGGTTAAACCCGGCCTGACTGTTATTTTGGGACCTAATGGCGCGGGCAAATCCACTCTGCTCAAGGCCATTAATGGTCTAATTCCCCGAAGTGGCATTTTGTTACTCGATGGGGAAGAATTGCCTGAGAAGACAAATGCAATTGTCAAAGCTGGAATTGCGTTAGTGGCGGAGGGGCGACAGTTGTTTCCTCAGATGACGGTTCTCGAGAATCTCGAACTCGGAGGGTGGCTGGTCGCAAAGTTAGAGCGTGCGCGGCGCCTTGAACAAGCGTTCGCTGATTTTCCAAAATTACGCGACCGCGCCAATCAGTTAGCCGGCACCATGAGCGGCGGTGAGCAGCAGATGGTGGCGGTCGCCAGGGCCATGATGAGTGCGCCAAGGCTATTGATGCTCGACGAACCTTCTTTAGGCTTAGCACCCCGTATGGTTGATGAGTTACTCGGAATCGCGCGCCGTATTGCCGATTCTGGTACCACTGTGCTCATGGTGGAACAAAACGTGAGAAAAGCCCTGTCGGTTGCTGATAGGGGGTATGTTCTTGAAAGAGGCTCACTCATAGCTAGTGGCCCTGCCGTTCTACTGTCGCGTTCAAGCGTAGTTCGGGAAGCGTATCTTGGCGCCCAAAGTGTCGACACTGCTGCGAGTGCGGCTGCCGCCAGAAGGGCCTGAGTCGCCTTAGATGAATATTCGTCATCGATAACTAATGGAGATCGACCATGTCTGATTTGTCAATGCTGATTAATGGCCTAAAGGTCACCGCCGAACGGGGCGCAACGTTTGAGAGGCGAAATCCACTCGACGGCACCGTGGCGACACGTGCGCCCGCTGCCACTGCCGCAGACGCCGTACTCGCATGTGAAGCTGCAGCCGAGGCATTTAAGGCCTGGAGCGATACTGGCCCGAGTACGCGCCGTGCGCTTCTTCTCAAGGCTGCAGATGCGCTCGAGGCGAAGACTCCCGCATTTATTGAAGCGGTGGCGGCCGAAACAGGGGCCACCGGCATGTGGGCGGGGTTTAATGTAATGCTGGCTGCGGGCATGTTGCGTGAGGCAGCGGCATTGACCACTCAGGTTGCTGGCGAGGTCATTCCCTCCGACGTACCCGGTAGTCTCGCCATGGGCGTACGTCAGCCTGCGGGTGTGGTTCTGGGTATTGCTCCTTGGAATGCCCCAGTGATTTTGGGGGTTCGAGCCATTGCGACACCTTTAGCCTGCGGCAATACAGTAATTCTAAAAGGGTCAGAGAATTGTCCGCGTACGCACGGACTCATTATTGAGGCGTTGCAAGATGCGGGCTTCCCTCCTGGCGTCGTTAATTACGTTACTAATGCGCCCGCCGATGCGGGAGCAGTGGTCGAGGCGATGGTGGCCCATCCATCGGTCCGCCGCGTAAATTTCACTGGCTCTACAAAGGTAGGCAAGATCATCGCTCAGACCTGCGCAAAGTACCTCAAGCCCGCCGTACTGGAACTCGGTGGCAAAGCGCCCTTACTGGTATTAGACGATGCTGATTTAGACGATGCGGTAAACGGTGCAGCCTTTGGCTGCTTTGCTAACAGCGGACAGATTTGCATGAGTACAGAGCGAATTATTGTCGATGAGAAAGTTGCTGACCCGTTTGTAAAGAAGTTCGGAGACAAAGCTAGGGCGCTACCCCTTGGCGATCCTCGCAAGCCTGAGCCCGTGGTGCTGGGTTCGGTCATTGGAATGACGACAGTGAATCATTGCAACGCGTTGATTGATGACGCATTAGCCAAAGGGGCTCGGCTGGTTTGTGGGGGCAAGGCAGATAGCACCCTTATGCCTGCCACTGTGCTTGATTATGTGACGCCAGCGATGCGCATCTATCATGAAGAGACATTCGGCCCGGTCAAGTGCGTGGTTCGTGTGAAGGACACTGCAGAGGCTATATCCTGTGCGAATGATAACGAGTATGGACTATCAGCAGCAGTCTTTGGCCAGGATATTGCGCGAGCCTTTAACGTGGCACGTAAGATTGATTCTGGAATCTGCCACGTGAACGGCCCAACGGTGCACGATGAGGCGCAAATGCCGTTTGGAGGTGTGAAGGGTTCAGGAATCGGACGCTTTGGAGGACGAGCCGGGGTGGCTGAGTTTACCGAATTGCGGTGGATTACCGTCCAAACCAAGCCACGCCAATATCCCTTCTGAGCCTATTTCGGACAAGCATAAGTGTTGCATATGGTTTAAGGGGTCAATAAATGTTCATTCAGAATGCCTGGTATGTGGCCTGTTCCTTAGCCGAACTTGAAGCGTTAGCGCCTAAGCCGTTGGCGCGTACGATCTGCAACCATAAGATGGTCTTCTTTAGGGGACCGGATGGCATACCGGCAGCTATAGAGGATTTTTGTCCGCATAGGGGGGCACCACTTTCTTTGGGTAAGGTCTGTGAGGGAAAGCTTATCTGTGGGTACCATGGGCTCGCGATGGGGCACCAAGGTAAGGCTCTTAGCATGCCTGGTCAGCGTGTCACCGGCTTCCCTGCTGTCCAGGCCTATGCCGCAGTTGAGCGTTATGGGTTTTTGTGGGTGTGGCCGGGCGACCAGACTGTTGCTGACGTTGCCCAACTCCCTTCGTATGATTTTCTTGATCACCCCGATTGGGCCTATGGTGGAGGGATGTATCACGTCGAGGCGGACTATCGCCTCATGATTGACAACCTTATGGATTTAACCCATGAGACCTATGTTCACGCCAATAGTATTGGTCAACGCGAAATAGATGAAGCACCCTCGACCACCAGCGTTGAGGGTGATCAGGTCATTCTTCAGCGCCATATGAAGGGAATTAATGCGCCACCATTCTGGCAGATGGCTATGACCGCACATGGTCTGGACCCCCAGGCCAGGGTTGATCGTTGGCAGATTTGCCGATTTACCCCTCCGAGTCACGTCATGATTAATGTTGGCGTTGCTCTTGAGGGACACGGTGGTTTTGATGCGCCCCTCGAATGCAAGGCCTCAGGCGTCGTTGTAGATTTTATTACACCAGAAACAGAACGGTCTCATTGGTATCACTGGGGCATGGCCCGCCAGTTCAAGCCAGGTGATACGGTGCTGACACAAAAAATCAGAGAGGGTCAAGCAAAGATCTTTAGCGAGGATTTGGAAATACTAGAGTTGCAGCAAGCTAATATTGAAAGGTGGCCCGATCGCAGGCTGCTGATGCTAAACATTGACTCTGGTGGGGTTAAGTCGCGCCGCCTCATTAGTAAGTACATGGCTCACGAGAAAAGCTAAGCGGATCCATTAAGTGTTATGAAATCGGAGACATACCCCCAGAGCGACAGGCTTGATGAACTGCTCTCACACTACCGCCTGAGCCATCAACACCCGACAAATGAGGCGATTCACTGTATTGCCGTTCCGGCGATCATGTTGTCCCTTCTGGGCCTACTATTTGAGGTGCACCCGCTCGTATTCTCTGCCTTTATTTTGGCGAGCCTTGTTTACTACCTGCGTCTCTCGTTACGTGTTGTGTTTCTCATGGCGATCTGGTCTTTCTTGCTTACGCTGCTCATTGTTCTGATGGGAGACTTTCGGTTGTTGGTCTGCCTCTCTCTTTTTGTGAGCGGGTGGATCGCCCAGTTCGTTGGACACAAGATCGAAGGCCGAAAGCCCTCTTTTTTTGAAGATCTTCAGTACCTCTGGGTCGGGCCCTTGTTCGTTGCAGACGTTCTTCTCACTCCACATGGTTGGCGATGGCGTGGAAATTAGCACGTATGCGAGGCGCGAGGCCCAGCAAGAGGTTTACATGTGGCTGATCTATGGGATTTCTCCTGTTTAGGTGATCGTGTCTTGCGCGGTGATCTAGGCCCTGACTCCAATGCCTCTGTCACTGATCCTTGCGGGGTTCAACAGGTTTCTCGCACTATGGGGCGAGATAGCGCAGGGTTTTGAGGCTACCGTCGGGCGCAACTAATTCCGTAAGTATCTCCGGCGGACCGCTTGTCAAGTTAATGTGTTGAAGGTTTATAGCGCTGAAAGCGCGTTGAAGAAGGTCGTGTTGTGGGTGGGCGAGAGTAAGCGATTTCAGAGAGAATGT
>VGHK01000057.1 GCA_016868305.1 Betaproteobacteria bacterium
TCACGGAAGTGTTTAAGCCATCGGAGACGGTAAAGACCAAGGGTCCTTTGATTCCTGTAGTACCCGGAACAAAGAACACGTTTTCCGATTGCGACAAGAACTGCGAGATCTTCTGAATATCACCCGACAAGGTAAGCCCTGTGGCCGTTGCGGACACGGTAATTCCTGCGGCACGCGCATCCGCGGCAGCAACCGCAAAAGCCCCGCGCTCGACTTCCATCGTCACAGATACAGTCTTGGAGTCTGCGTCATAGAGGGACCCCAGGGGGAAGACAATGGCCGTTAGCTCATTGGCACTGACCGCCAACTGCTCGGGAAGTACCAGGTTGGTCGAGGCAGATCCTGACGGCACCGAGAACTGAAGCAACCCACCTCCGCGAACACCCGTGGTGACCTTGCCAGTTACGCTATTAATGTGGGCCTCCGTCCATTGGGCGCCACGGGCAACCCCCATCTCGCCGCGCCCTGCAGCCCGCGTCCATGACTGTCCGAAGTCGCTAGACACAAAGACGCCGCCCGAGTCAGTGGTTGAGGTCACCACCAACGAGGTACCGTCAGCAGAAATCGCAGCCCGCGCGCTGGTACCAAACTGGGTGTCCACACTGCGCCACGTCCAATTGGCGATCGAGGTGTCGGCCACAAAGACCTGGCCATTGTGGGTCGTTGCCACCAGTCGCTTACCGGCGTCATCCATGTCAACAGAAGACCAGTTGCCGTTGGCGAGCGCCCCCCGAGTGATATCTGTCCAGGTGACGCCCGAAGCCGTCACGGTTCCCATATAGAGCGCCCCAGAGGCAGACCCGTTGCTCGCCTCACCGGCCGCCGCAAGAATCTTGCTGCCATCGGCGCTTACTGAGAGTTCTCGCCAGTTCACACTCGACTGGCCGTTCGGCATAGGCAGATTCGTCCATGTCCTTCCATCGGCAGACAACATACGCAGCGTCCCGGTGGTATTGCGCTCTGCCCACTTGGTCACTTCAATAGAGAGAATGCGCTCTTTGTAGGAGTAACTCTCCCGTGTGGGCTGATCCGCCACAATCACACGTCCATCATTCAGGATGGCAATGTCGGCATAACTGTCCGCCGGTGCATTTGTGACCGACCAGGTAATGCCAGAGTCGCGCGAAATTGCGAGCTGACCAGTCCGAGATAGGGCTGCGATTTGTCGGCCATCGGGCGATACCGAGACGGCATCAAATCCGCGTCCAAGAAGACTGTCGACTGACCGCCAAGTCTGACCGCCATCACCCGACAGATACACCCCAGCATGCTGCTCCGTAGCAGAGATCGTTGCGGCCATCACAGAGCCCGAGGCGGCGAGATCTGTCCAGTTTATGCCAGCAAGATTTCCGGAGAGATACCGATTGGCACGATCAATGGTGGCTGTGGTTCCACTGGTCACACCCGCCTGCTGCACTGACACAGTAAGTGCGCGTGTATCTTCTGATCCCGTGAACACATAGTGCACGCGTCCCGGGGTCGTGAAGAATCGATTCAGGTTCGCGATGCTCCCCGTGAAGGTTGTGGTTGATGTGCCGGGAGTACCGACCTCCACACCATCGGCAGGAGTGGCCTCAAACTTACCATCCACCGACGAGAGCGTCACGGTCATCGGGTTGTTGTTGTCTCCAGCAAAGGGGCTGCCTGTAAAGAGAATCGCAGAACGAACCTCCTCCATCTGGTTATTGGCGTTCTGCCGATCGCCACGTACCGCATTGAAGACCGCGGGAATCGAGACCGAGGGGGCCCCTTCAGGGACGCCCATAAAGCCCTTAAAGGCCGCGGGTACCTCGCCCGAAAAATCGAGGGCAGAGGCTTCCGTACCGGTTTCTACCAGCGTATTCGCACCGAGTTGGCCCACGAAGATATAGCGATCATGGCCCTCGTTGCCCACCAGGCGGTTGGTACCTAAGACACCGTAGAGCGTATCATTGCCCGCACCGGCAAATACCTTGTTGCTTCCCGCACCCGCAAAGAGGGTGTCATCTCCGGCGCCGCCATAGAGTTCATCATCGCCCGACCCCGTGATGAAGGTGACGGGATTAATCGATGTGGACATCGCACGAAGGGTGTTGTTGCCCTTGAGGTCGACGACCTTACCGCCCCCCATGCCTAAGAGAATCGTATCGTCTCCGTCACCACCATTGACATCAAGGAGAACGTTGTTGAGTAAGCGGCTTGCATCTAAAAGATCGTCGCCCTGGCCAAGATTCGCAACCACCCTGGTGACCCCGGTGTAGGGGGTGACAAAGCCGTCAAACTCCACATGGACAACGCCGGCATCCAGGCCACTGAGCACGAAGGTCTCAGAAGAATCCTCAGTATTCAGATACTTACGATCTGAGGCCTCTATCCCAGCATTCAACGTTAATACCCCACCGGACACGGAGCCCAGCACCGGCTTCACGACCGGCGCGTAGAGATTGAGCGACGGAAGGTTCAGCGTGAAGAGCTCCAGGGTATAGGTATCGAACCCAATCGCACCCCAGAGGTAGGGGCTAATCTTGCCGGTGAGCTTGAGATCAAAGAGATTAAAGGGGCCACCCGGAATTCCCGTGCTGATGTTCGTGCCGGGGATCACACCCGGGTAGAGCATCATGGCACCCACCTCTGATAGCCGTACCTTGCCATCGCCGACATAACTCTGCGGTGACAAGTTGGCAGAGGAGACCTGGCCCTGTTCATTGCGTACCACGGTGGTGCGCTTAATGTCATTGAGATCGGCATCAATCTGCAGGCCAATCGAGCCACCAATACCGGCCGAGACCCCGAATAGACCCACACCGCCGAGGAGTCCGGCCTCAAGGTCGAGCACAAACTCGGGCTTCTCCTTACCACCTGTGCCCGCAATAAAGCGGCCGTCCTTGCCCAACACGGGCAGGCTCCAGTCATTCATAAAGAAGCCATCGAGCACATCAAATGAGTTGTTTGTTGCAAAGGCCTTCTGAATGCCGAAGGTGTCGAAGCCAAAGGAGAGGTCAGCGGTAGCGGTTGCTCGACCAATCGCGCCAACCTCGAGGGTGATGAAGTTCAGGCCAGGAAAAGGAATGGGTACCTTTGCCAAAATCTGATTGAATACAAAGTCGAACTTAAGTATGGGTAGTTCGTAGGTAAAGAGCGTGGCATTGCCGCCACTGAACATCTTTGCCCAGTTGCCGATGTCTGTGATGTACGGCATGAACTGCAGACCCGAGCGGGAAACCGCAGAAGATCCCCCGCCTGTCGCCTGTACCGACATACTGTTGATCGCATCAAAAATTGCATCGCGTGCGCCCTGCTCCGGGTCATTCGCACCTGATATCGGTGCAGACTGGAATCGCACGTTGCTGGTGCCCAGACCAAAGATACTTCCCAGAGGTAGCCCTGCTGTAGCACCAAGTAGATTACGAATAACCGCTGGCATATCGAGCGCAAACTTCACCGCATCGAGGAAGGCCCATTCAAGCTTGGGCAATCCTAAGTTCGGCTTCGCCCGGCGTGTGAGCTCATACACCGTATCAATGAAGCCGCGTAGGGTGTTGTCGCTCGGAAGCTCCAAAAGCTTTCTGGGGGGGTCAAGCAACATGCCAAACTGCGGCACCTGCGTCGTGAGTACCTCCACAATGTCCCTGAAGGGCTCCACAGCGTTTGCCACCTGATTGGCAATCGGCAACAAGAACTCAGAGAGCGTGGAGCGCATATCCAGCCGTAGGTTCTCAATGGAAATCTCAGGGAAGGCGACGGCCTTATCCCCGAGGCGCCAATCCCAGTCGAGAACGAAATCGCCTTTGAGCTTAGGCAGCCCTAAAGCAGAGAGCCCCAACTCGAGGCGCACATCAGCATTGACATCGAACTTTGCATTAATCACCTTGGTCGGCGCTGCGAGAACCCGAGAGAGCGTGAGCTGACCTGCATCATTACCGGCGAGGTCCAGCGCCAGACTGCCACGAATTCCGCTGCCTTCCTTGCCCGTCAGGCGATCCACATAGGTATCCACCACATCGGCCTCAAAGAAGAGCAACTGGCCACGACCCCGGAACTTACTAAATACATCGGGGTCTGTGGGGTCGCCATCCAGATAGGCTTCGAGATCAAGACGGATCTCCGCCACGTCCTCTTCTTCACCCGTATTCGTGCCGAGGAAGAAGCCATTGGCGGCAGACAACCCAAAGCCAAAGTCATAGTGCCAGTTTGCCGCGAGCTCAAATCCGCCATCGATGTCCAGCCCAAAGCCTGGCAGATCAAACTCGAGCGGAATATCAATACCCGTGCCCAGAATCCGTCCACCAAGATCCATATCAAACCGCAAGGAGTCCACACCTGAGGTCGGCAGGGTCATGTTCTCATTCCAGACCGAGACCAGCTTACCGTCTAGTGAATAGAAGCCCACGGTAATGTCGGACTCAGTGACGTCGTCGTCGTCATTGGCATCTAAGAGGATGCCAAGGTCGGAGAAGACGTTATACAAGGTGTCACGCATCAACTCCACTGGCTTACCAGGGCCAGAGAGGGCCGTGCGAAGGTCTTGTAACAGCCCTGAACGCAAACTACCAATGACACTCCCTGCATCGGCAAGCTTGTTGCCAATCAGCGGAAGATCCGCCGCAATACTGCTCTCGAAGAGATCCTGCACCGCACCGAGGCCAAGGTCCACACCATCGAGCACGGCGGTGGGGTCGTAGAGCATCTGAATCAAGCTGCTCTTACCGGCGGCCGCCAGATCAAAGTCGGGAAGCTTAATCTCCAGGGCATTGCGGGCGGTAGCCGGGGCCGTGCCTGCGAGCTGCTCCACCAGGGCCTTAAGACCCTGCCCGCCCAGATCGCTGCGGGTCTGAATATCGAGCACACCAATGGGTAGCTCTGCCCTAAAGACACTAGCTGTAAGGGGCAGCCTAATATCAAGCGCGCCGGTGAGGTCGAAAACCGGCCGACCATTGACCATCTTGATTTCCAACAACGCAGGAGCTGTTGTGGTGGCTAGGCCATCGGCATCCAACACAATTGTGCCGCCTTTGATTCCCATATCGAGCGCCGCAATGCGCGTATTAAGGTTCAAATCGGTAGCCCGAATGCCGGCCGACAGCGCGAGCCGCGTACCCTTCTGAGTTTGCGCGTTGTAATCTTCTATGGAGACCTGCAGGACCTGGCCAGACTTATTAGGCAGCTTGGCGCCTAAACGCAGAGAGAGATCCGCACCGAGTTGCAGACCAATACTGGCCTGGCCGGAGGCATCGAGAATATCGGTAAACCCTGCGGGCAAGGTAATGCCCGCAAGGCCTGCGAGCTGGGTAAGGTCTAGGTCTAGACCCAGCGTATCGGCATAGTCAAGGCTCAGGCCCAGATCAAGATAGAGCTGGCCCGTGGTGGAGTCGAGCGAGAAATCAAAGAGATCTTCATCAATACCCAGTGCCTGCTCAATAATGCGCTCGGCCTCATCAAGCCCATCGGCGGGGCTATCGGCCGCAATTTCTAGGGCCCCCAGCCAGGTATCGCCGACGGCAAGCAAGTCTTGCAGGGAGGCCCCCACAATGGGCAAATCTTGGTTGTAGAAGGCCTGGTCTTGGGCAAGATCATCAATAAACTCTAAGCCCGTACGCACCATCCCCACCAGATCGGCCATCGAGAGGTTACGCAGATTAAGCGACTGCACATCAGGGATAACAAAGACCACAGCGTCTTTCGGAACCCGTCCTGCAGCCACTTCTGCCGCGAGGTTAAATTCAGAAGAGACGGGCTGGGCGCGTGTCACGGATGTTGACCAGTCGGTCAGGTCTTGCACATAGACACCGAGTTCAAGATCTGGCGCCAGATTGAGGCTTGCGTTGCCGGCTTGCACTGCCAAGCCCTTCACCCGCGCATAGGCATCTCCGTCGAGATTGAATCGAATGGCATTTATCGCCTCGGCGGTAGCCAGTTGGCTCAGGCTAAACCGACCGCCCCCATCTGCAAAGCTTGCCTTTCCAGCCGTATCAGGGGTGCGGTCCAGCGCCACCCCGACTTCTGCCGCAAGCTTGAGCTCCGACCCGGTGCGAGCGCCCCCCGCAGTGAGCCCAATAAATCCCAGACTTGCCAGAAGCTCGAAGTCCTTCAGATCAAGATCAATATCTGCAACCGCGGAGAGCTTATCGACAGCCACCTCCACGGCCTGTCCACCCAGGGCAACAATCAGGTCGAAGCCCGCCTTCAACCCCAGCTTAATCTGCGCTTCTGCCGATGTGGAGAGTTCAATGGCTTCGTTTTCTCCCCCAATGCCCAGATCAATAGAAGTACTCAGGGTTCTGTCAGCTGGCTGGAACCGAATTGGAATACGGAGCTCTTTGGTTGCCCCGTTATACGTTGCGACATTCGGCGCCCCTGTCTCATCGAAACCCAGAAGTTCCGAGTCATTCAGTGCCGCCACAAATTCATCGAGCGTCTTGATGGGCTGAATCTTGTAATGCACCAGGTAGGTTACCGAGGCTTCGACAAGCGCCTGGCCAGCGGGCACAGATGCGTCCGCCGTCAGCGCAATCGGGTCTCCGCCAATCGTAAGCGTGCGGCCATCGGCCGATACCGCCGTAATGAGACGTGCCTGATCCTCTACCGACACATACTGGTACAGCATGGAAGACGAGAACTGCCCGGCGGAACCAATCACCTGGTCACGCGAGGCCGAAATCTGGGCAGTATCCGTCGCCTTCTGTGTCTCTGAGGCGGTAGGACGCCAGGCTTCCGGGTCACGCGTGAGTTTTAATTTGCTCACAACTTCTCTATCGAAGGTACCAGACAAGTCAACCAGCGTAGATAAAGACTGTTCAATGAAGGGCAGTTGGCCAAGCCCCAGAGAGGCGACATCGACCTTGCTCAGATAGGTGAGTACCCCAGGCACCATCGCAATGACATCGGTAAGACTTAGACGTGAGAGATTGCTGAACTGGTCAAAGTTTTCCCCAGTGAAGGCGAGTTTGTCTGCACCAGACGACAGGGGGTTGCCCTTCACCAAGATTTTCGGCGCAAGCGCTGCATCCTCTACAAGATCGACACCTGCAATGCTGGCATAGACGGGTAAGGCAACATCAATAGACGCATTGGTCTGCCCCTTGAACTGGCTATTCGTGTAGCTAAAGCCGCCCGACAAGGCAATCGAGGCCGAGCCCTTCTGATAAGCAACGCCCTTACTGTCGCTCCCATTGCGTCCGATACTGAGATCAATGGGGCCGATACCCGCCGCAAGCAGTACATTGGTAGCAGAGAGATTTCCGTCAAACGAGATCTCGTCCACATTAAACGTCACGGCGCCCGTTGACCAGTTCAGTCCCAGTTCAAAATCGAGATCAGCTTTCACCCTACCCTTGACGTCCATCTGACCGATCAGCTCAACACCCAGTGCATCAAGGCCTGTCTGGAGATCCAGCGTGAGCGATACATCTCTATCGATTGTGGTGTCCAGACCAACCTTAAATCCCATTTGGTCGATACCAATCGTGAGTCCACTACCACTAGCAACCCTGGGTAACCACTGCGTGTTCAGATAGGAAATCAAGCCGCGGAAGGTGGGCTCTCCGGAGGTTCCATACGATACCGCTGCAAGGTTAGTCTGGGAGATCTCGTAGCCAGAGCTTGGGAGCACGGGCGATAGATAATTGAGTACGTAGTCCCCCATGCCAAGGTAAGGCGAGAGCCCCAGTAGATCGTCAACCGACTGACCAATGACGGCCAAGTCTTCCGCGTTACGCAGGTCCGCTGCAGCGGTACTTAAGAGCAGTGCGGCATCCGCAAGCTTTGCGCCCACCACCGAACCGATCGTGGCATCCAATGAGGTCAGGGCAACCGTGGTACCCGTCTCCAGATTAAGTTGATGCGTCAGATCAACCGCGGCCAGTGTCTTCGTCACTGCAGCGCCCGTCTGATTCACACCAACACTCACATCCCCAACGAGTGCAACACCTCCCAATCCTGGCACTGGCAGCACTGCCTGGGCATCAAGGTCAAACGCGTATGTCCCATTACTCTTTACAAGCAATCCAAGTTCGCCATTGCGCACGCCGGCGGTCAGATCGCCTACGCTCACCAACGCAGACAGATCCGCGCCAATGAGCTGTAGCTCGTTATTCTTCAAAGAGACGCCAAAATCGCCCGAGGCTTCGAGCAGCGGCCGCGTAGCCCCGTTTGCACCCGCAATGGCAAAATTCAGGCTCGCCTGGGCCTCAACGCCCTGCTGTGCGCCCGCAAGTTCGGTAATCGTCTTTCCGCGAATCGTCAGTGGGGTTGTACCGTTGGCTACGCCATCGCCATCAATATCGCCTTTCGAGAAATCGACGGAACGACCCACGAGCCCACTACCGAGGTTGACATCAGCAATCTGTACGGTCGTAGTGTTTCCGCGTACAGCATTAAAGACCAGCTTGTAGTGGCTGTAGGCTGTACTGTTGTTAAACGTGACTGTCGTGGTGGAGCCGCGAATAACAGACAGGTTCGTGTTGGCTGCTGTGCCGACGATCGCCGCCCATCCGGCATCCCCCCATGCCAAGTCGCTATTGGCACCATAGAGGGTGTACCGCGTGGGGTCCCGCTCGATAAAGTCGTTTGCCGTTGTGAAATCAATCGACCTAATCACCTGCGACTGTGGCAGCGCAATCATCATCCCGCTGCCAACCCCGTCGAAATTGAGGTACTTCGTGCTCGCCTTGCCATCGACGGCAAACTCAGCGCTCTCACCCACAGGCGTGGGGCGGGAGGTTGCCGACTTCGGCGTTGAAGGCTTCGCCGTGACCTCTCCCCCACCGATATTGACCGAAACCGAAATTCCGGTAGTGGATGCGGTAAGCCCCGGGATACCCTGCAGACCCAGGTTATCTGCCGATGCATTGAGGCCCACAAAGGCATTACCCAGTTGAATGTCTTCAAGAATGGCAAGCCCCAGGCGCCCCTCCGAAAGGGCCAGACCCACAAAACCGTTGGTCTGATGGGCATTGGGCCCGACTTTTATCGTGACATTGTCTGCAGCCACCAGTGTGGTGTTCATCGAGCGGCGCTCGCCGCTATCGAGATACACAGACCGCATACCACGGCGCGTAAATGACAGGGAACCTGAGAGGCTGAGCACGGTGCCAATCTGCAGGCTTGCGTCCGCAACAATCGAGATGGCTTCGCCAGCGGAGCCCAAGAAGTCGAGCGTCAGATTGTCTGTCGCGCCCGACCCCGTCTTCACGACAAGTCGCTGATTTGCAGCGGGCAGCGCATTACCAACTGCCAGAGCGCCCGAGAGGTCCATCGCCTGACGGTTATCCACCCCGTTGGCAGACCCCAGGCCTAGGTTTACCTGCAAGCTCGCCTTATTGGCATTCAGCGAGATGAGATCGGGAAGGCCAAAATCCTGGGCGCTTAAAGTGAGGCTATCCATATCGGCCTGCAGGGCAAGCCAGCTGCGATTGTCGCTGGCGAGACGATCGTCTGCCGTGAACAATCCAAGCCCAAAATCCACCCCGGTAATCTTGAGCCCAGTGACATTGGCGGTGACATCTTTTGCACCAATCACTATGCCGGTCGCGGCAAACGATTTACCCCCTACGGAAATTTCACGTTCTTGCCGTGACACCGCAAAGCTTCCCTTCGCCGCAAATGTGCTGCCCAGGGCAAGTTCTAGCTGACCAGCAAGCGCATAGGTCTCTCCGGCCATGTCCAGCGTCTGCCGAGTGCCATCGGCCTTCAGTACATTTACCTTTACGATGTCGGGAGCACCTTCAGCACGCCCATTGAGGCGCAGCGCGGGCGCCGTAGCACCTTGGTTCAGGGCCATATTGAGATTTAACGAGAGCGTGCTACCGGTGGCGGTCAAACCATACGCCTCAGTGCCAAGAAGCCCGGCGCGCTCGGCGGTAGCCGAAACCGCAAGCCAACTCTTATCTACAGCACCCGCAGTACCAGCCTTTGTGGCCAATACCATGGCCATATTCACACCCGTGAGGCCAAACCCTATCGGATTAGATCCCGTGCCTAACATCGCACGCGCGGCCAGATTGGTGCCACTGATCTGTAGCGCTCTCGCACCGACAACAGCAGCGCCATTCTCCAAAACAAAGTCTCGTGTGAGCAGTTCGACCACTACCGTACCGGAGACACTCAACACTCCTTCCACCGCGGCTTCCACCGTGCCTTTTACCATCAGCGTACCGGTACTATTTGAAGCCTCACGCATATTCAAGGTGAGAGAAGAATCCGCGCCCGTCTTGATATCCACTTGCCGTGACGGCGTCGAGGAGACGGCAGGCGCAAAATCAACAACAGGTGTCTTACTTGTTGGCGTAGCTCCCGCACCCGACTTCAAGACGCGATTGACCTGTACCTCAAAGTTGCTTCCTGCAAGTGTTATTTCGGGAAGCCCGACAAAGGCCACGGACTCGGCCTGAGCGCGCAGAGCAAGCCATGAGGCGCCGCTCAGCACGGTGTTCGCCGTAGCCGTGTTGGCCTGACCCGTAGCGGCGGCTTTGAAGTAGAAAAGCCCCATACCAAAGGAGACGCCGCCCATAGAGAATCCAGCAGCGTTCGCGTTCACCGTATCGCTCGCGTCGATCACGCCGTCTGCGTTGCTATCCACCAGGTATGGCCCGCCGAGCCCAACAAAAGCGGTCATGTCACTACCACCGACCGTTAACGCTTTCGCGTCGATGATTGTGCCGTCAGAAAGCTTCAGCGACTGACTTGCAGACTTGGTGAAGGCGGCCGAGCCCTGCAGATGGACGTAGTTGTCTAGCGATAAGGTAAGCGTGGCGGCCACCTGTAACTGTTCACCCGCACTACCAGCAAGCTCCAGCGCCTTAGAGGTCCCGGTACCCGTCACCACATTGAAGGGTTGGCCTGCAAAATCGAGAACCACCCCATCGCTATGCGAGGTCTGGTTAAAGGCAACCAAGGCATCGGTAATAGAAAGTGCCAGGCCTGAAGGAAGACCCGCCACCGTTACAGCGTCTGCCACACCTTCAAATGCAGTGCGGGCCGCTGTAGCCTTCAAACTCAGGGTGTACACCGCCTGCCCATCGAGCGTCGCCAAAATCTTGTCGGGGGTGCTACCCCACTGCACAGAGGTCCATGCCTCTGCACCCGTGAGATCAGGCGACTTCACCTGCTTCCACGTCTGGC
>VGHK01000058.1 GCA_016868305.1 Betaproteobacteria bacterium
ACCGCATGCACGCCCGCGATGTCAGCAAGGTCTGCCCCTGGCCGGTTGAGCCGAGTAGCCGTCTCTACCATGGTGCGATAGCCCGCATCGGACAATGCCGCCTTCTTCAATGCGGCCGAATAGATTCCAACGCCCAGGGGCTTACCCAGAATCAGCAGGTCGCCAGGCCGCGTGTCGGCATTGCGCTTGAGCTTCTGGGGATGTACCAGGCCCATGACCACTAGGCCGTAAATGGCCTCGACCGAATCAATGGTGTGGCCCCCGGCAATGGGTATGCCTGCAGCCTGGCAGACCGACTGCCCGCCTTTGAGAATCTTGCCAATGGTCTGTGTGGAGAGCTGCCCAATCGGCATTCCCACCAGCGCCAGCGCCATGATGGGCCGCCCCCCCATGGCATAGACATCGGAGATTGCATTGGTGGCTGCGATTGCGCCGAAGTCAAAGGGGTCATCGACAATCGGCATAAAAAAATCAGTGGTGGCAACCAGGGCCTGCTCGCTATTGAGCTGGTATACCGCCGCATCATCTGCCGTATCGATGCCCACCAGGAGTTCGGGGGGCACCGCCATGGCGGCGGTGTCCTTGAGAATCTCTGAGAGCACACCCGGGGCAATCTTGCAGCCGCAGCCTCCTCCATGCGAGAGCGAGGTGAGCCGCGGCTCGGTGGTGGTCTGGTGGGCCACTTTGGAGCGCTCTAGCCTTTCTTCGCCCAGGCGGAGCACCATCCTTTGCCGGCGACCTGCTTACCGGGAAATATGGCACAGCCCGCAGCGGCAGCCGTTGCCGCACCCTGGTATAGGGCGCAGTTCGAACACAACTGGGTTGCCGCATGCTTGGGAAATTTTTGTTTATCCACCTTTGAAGAATCGGCCTTGTATCCCACCGCCACTGCCTGCGGATCGGTCTCTGACACCATAGCCTGAGCCTGCGCGGCAGCACCCAGACATAGGGCACCAACACCGGACACCGAATAAATCACAAACTGACGACGCGTTGACTGCATAAAACCTCCTTAATGTTGTTTTCCTGGATTGCGTTTTTGTTATGAAACAGCTGATTACCACTTTTCCCCCAGCCGCTGTCCCCTTGCATTAGCGCCCTCAGCATAAGAGCGTACACCTTTTGCCTGTGCAAGTTCACTCCACCACCTTGGCTGTGCCTCTGGCACGGGGGCGATTGTTGCTTACAATCGAATTCGCCGGTAAATAAGTGTGCATTATTCGCAGACCCGTGAGGCTCACTTAAAGCTCGCTTGAACCGCGCTTTTTTCAGATGGTCCTCGTATGCGAAAGATAAAAGCACTATCGCCCTCCAAAGTCTTCTCATGAATGCGTCTGAATCCTCCCCTGTGTCGGCCGCAGACACGCCAGACGTTGTAGTCGGCTACACCCGCGTTGCAAAGGGTCTGCACTGGCTAATGGCTGTCATGACCTTTGGGCTTTTTGGTCTTGGCATCTACATGACCGACCTTCCCCTATCGCCTGAAAAGCTGCAGCTATATTCCTGGCACAAGTGGGCAGGCGTTACCTTCTTTACGCTGGTCTGGCTACGACTGATTTGGCGAGCCAGCCACCGGCCGCCCCCACTGCCCGCCCAGATGACCGCGGGCCAGCAGCGTGCGGCCCATCTGGGTCATGCTGCCCTGTATGTTTTTATGCTGGCGATCCCGCTGTCAGGCTGGCTAATGAGTTCAGCCAAAGGCTTTCAGACTGTCTGGTTTGGCATTATTCCGCTGCCCGACCTTATCGAAAAAAATAGGGAGCTTGGGGACATTCTGGTGCTCGTGCACAAGGGGCTTGCGGTTAGCCTTATGATTCTGGTTGTGGGTCATACGGTAATGGCGCTGAAGCACCATTTCAAAGACCGCGACGGCACTTTGTCGCGCATGCTCTTTGGTGGCCGTCCGCAGGGCGCTACTCCAGCCTCGGCCCAGACCAGACCCAGTTCAGCCTTCCCCTCGGAGTGATCTTTATGAAGCCGTATTTCGCCCTGTTGTCGCTGGGGCTTGCCATGCTAACCAGTACCGCCCAGGCGGTGGAATACAACCGACTGCAGGCCGACCAGAGCCGTATTGAGTTCGTCTATCAGCAGATGGGAGTAAAGGTAGACGGCCGATTTAAATCGTTCACCGCCGACCTGCGGTTTGACCCGGCCAAGCCAGCAGCGGCGAAGGCCAGTTTTGATGTGGCGCTGGCAAGTATCGATACCGGGGCCGCGGAATCAGATGAAGAAGTTGTCGGCAAGGGCTGGTTTAATACCAAGGTCTTTCCAAGCGCCAGGTTCGTTGCCACCAGTGTCAAGCCCCTGGGTGGTGGGCGATTCGAGGTAACCGGCACGCTGTCCATCAAGGGCCAGAGCCGCCCCGTAGTGGTTCCTGCCCAGTTCACCGCCCAAGGCAAGACAGGCCTTTTTGAGGGCAGCTTTGTTATTAAGCGTTCCGACTTTAATGCGGGCAAGTTCGCCCCTGCCGTGGGCGATGAGGTAACCATCACGGTGGCCATAGAGGCTCTCAAACAGTGATGGAAATTCGCCGATCTGCCCAGCGGGGGGTGGCCAACCTTGGCTGGCTCAGTTCTCGTCACACCTTCTCCTTTGGCCACTACTTTGATCCCCAGCAGCAAGGTTTCTCCGACCTGCTGGTGATCAATGACGACCGGGTGCAGCCGGGTAAGGGCTTTGACACCCACGGCCACCGGGACATGGAGATCTTTTCGTATGTACTCCAGGGATCCCTCGCCCACAAAGACTCCATGGGCACGGGTTCGGAGATCCGCCCGGGTGATGTGCAGATGATGAGCGCGGGCTCGGGTATTCGACACAGCGAATTCAATGGCTCGGATTCCGCATTGGTGCATTTTTTGCAGATCTGGATTGTGCCCAATCGCAACGGGGTTGCCCCTAGGTATCAGCAGCAGTATTTTCCGCAAGAGGATAAGCGCGGCAGGCTGCGTCTGATTATTTCGCCAGAGGGCGAAGAGGGTTCGCTGTCGGTCTACCAGGACACGCGGGTCTATGCGGGTCTCTTTCACGGCGACGAGCATGCGGTGCTTCGGCTAGCCGAGAATCGCTATGCCTATGTGCATTTAGCGCGCGGGCAGCTCACGGTGAACGGGGAGCGTCTGCAGGAAGGCGATGGCGCGCGACTGCGCAATGTGAAGGAAATTTCGGTAGAGGCTGGGCAAGAGGCCGAGGTTTTGGTCTTCGATCTGCGGCCGCAGGAACTGCCAAAGATGCGCTAGTCGAAACCAGCGGCCTGCGGGTCGGCATCCAGATGCCCTGTCCAGGCCCAGGCCTTCACACGATAGCCCTCCGGGCCATGGGCGATGACATTGATGCCGGTATTGGGAATGCCCCAGGCGCGTGGCACCTCTAGGCCCACACCCTGGGCGATGCGAAAGGCCATGTCGAGCACACCACCATGGGTAAAACAGAGAATCCGCTCGCCTGCATGGGCAGTTAGCAGCCGGCTGATGCAGCCCTGAACCCGGGCAAAGAAGTCGTGCAGGCTCTCGCCCCCTGCTGGGCGAAAGTGGGGGTCGCGACTAGCCCATCGCCTTGCCGCCTCAGGAAACTGGGTTGGCATCTCATCATGGACAACCCCTTGCAGCTCTCCAAAGTGACGCTCTGCCAGAGCGGGTTCTGAGTGGATTGGGCGGCCAAAGTAATCGGCCAGGGGCTCGGCGGTATGCCACGCACGCATTAGCGGGCTGGAATAGATCATTGCAAAAGACGGTGGCATGTCTTTTAGCTCACCCCTCGCCACTGCGGTGCGCAGAAGCTGCGCCTGCTTCATTCCTTCAGCATTTAAGGGTTCATCGAGCTGGCCTTGGATGCGACCCTGCAGGTTCCAGTTGGTCTGCCCGTGGCGAATCAAGACGAGTGTTGTTTCCTGGCCCAAGGTAATCGCCAAACTAGACTGACAAAAAGTACTCGATGACGAGCTTAGCAACGTACCCGCTCGTGCCCAGGAGCAACGCCAGGCTTAAGACCAGGTAGGCCATCTTGCCACCCTGAGACTGCCGGGCAAGCGAAAAGACAACAAAGACCATGAAGACAATAAGCCCCACAATCAGAAACGGCGTGGCCTGGGTAATAAGCTCGTTGAGCTGTTCCTGACTCTCTGTCATGTTGTGGCTTTGGGGTTTCTGATCTTGTGGCTACTAATGTTGATGAAACTTTAGGCAAGAAGCTCTTGGATAATGCCCAGCAACTGCTGTGCCTCCCGTTCTTCGCTACAGAGTTGCGGCGCCCTTTGCACAAGGGCTTCGAACCATAAGGCTCCCACGGTATTGTCGCTGAGAAAGGCATCCAGTTGTCGGGAGAGATCCTCCACCTGACCCTGGGCAAAATAGGCCGGATAGTCTTCTCCCAGAATTCCCAGGTGGCCAGGAATGCGACTGGCCAGTACCGGTAGTCCTTGACCAAACGCCTCCGCAATTACCAGGGCGCCCCCCTCCATCACAGAGGGATGCACCATCAGGTCGGCCCAGGCCATCTCTGCGCGCACGGTATCGGCATCACACTGGCCCAGCAGACGGATACGGCCCGGGTGCTGGTGCGCCAAAACATAAAGCTCTCGCATCAGGGCGTCATCGAGGCTTCCCCCCAGATGATGCAGACTGGCCGTATGGGGTAAGGAGAGAAATGCCTGAAATGCGGTAAGAGGATCTTTTTCTTTACGCACATGCCCCACCACTAAGACACGCAGGTCTCTGGCGCGATCGGGCCTGATGCCGCGACGCATACGCTCCAGGTTGAGACTGGCCGATTGCAAAAGCACCCGACAGGGCGGCATGTCTTGAGGGGCCTTTTCAGAAAACACCTGTTGTACGCGGACACAGGCGTCATTCTGTAGGCCGATTAACACTGTGGCATCTCTTATAGTTTCTAAAGCCTGCTGCAGGAACTCGGGTGTCGAGGTACCTGCCAGGTCGGCATACAGATCGGTACCCGTTAAAACGACCCCATAGGGAATCCCCGCCGACCGAATAAGAGAGGCTGCTGCATGGCTGCGGCGGGCGTGCAGAACGAGTGCGGCGGTCGCCTTGGTAATCTTCACGGGCGTAGGAATACCCACCGCAATCTCTGCGGGCACCCCCTGCCCCTGCAAAAGCCGTGCATACCGCTCGGCCGTGCGCCAGTTACCCGACCCGGTCTCGGGGCCGAAGGGAGTGATTATAAGGACATAGTAGTTAGGGTTGATCAAATGCACACTACAGAGAAAGTTGCACAACCAGGGATCACTATAGAGCATCAGTGCTTGAGCCCTCCTACCATTACTGTCGATTTTTCGCTCAGGCGGTACTATGTTTGAAAGTCCCCCAAGTAACATAGAGACCAAATTCACCGATCCGTGCCCAACGATATTCGCACCCTTTCAGTCACAGAACTGGCATCGCAGCTCATAGAGGTGCGACAGACTAGTCATACTCTGCTTAACTGCTTTTGCACAGCGCTCGGTAGCGAGCAGCTCACGGTTCCTTTTAAAGAAAACCTTAACCCTCCGCTCTGGGAGTTTGGCCATGTGGCCTGGTTTGCCGACTACTGGATCGCACGTAACCCGGGGCGTTCACACGGCAGGCAGTACCAACCAGTGGCCCACTCGCCTTCGGCCTTCGCGCCTGCAGATGGGCTCTTCAATTCCGCCACCGTGGCCCACGACACGCGCTGGCAACTGCCACTCCTTGGTATAGAAGGAATACAACAGTACCTAAAAGATGTCGCGATAACTACAGAAGACTGCCTGGCCACAGATATGGCCGCTTTGGAGATACCAGTCAGACTAGGCGCTGGCCATAGCGTCATTGACAACGCCAGTTATTTTTATCGTCTTGCACTCGCCCACGAAGACATGCACGCGGAAGCCTTCTACATGACCGCGCAGGATCTTGGTTTTCCGCTGCCTGGAACCGACAGGCCCCCCTGGGCGCCCGCAGCAGACGAATCGCAACCCCAGCTCACCGAACCCGCAGCCGAGACCGCACAGGCTTCAACATTTAGGCGTAATGAACTGGTAACAAGACCACAAATAACCATTCCGAAGCAGAGTCTGGTCCTGCCTCACCCTGCTTCTGGCTTCTTCTTCGACAACGAGGCCGAGGCACTCTCTGCAAGCCTTGAAGACTGTGAGATCGACACGGAGCCGGTAAGCCATGCCGCATACGCGGCCTTTATCGAAGACCAGGGCTATCAGCGCCCGGAACTCTGGAGCCCACAGGGCTGGGCATGGCGAGAGCGCCACCGTCTAAACGGGCCAAAGCATCTCTCTCTATCTAACGGCAGGTTTTGTCGTCAGTGGTTTGGGCAGACCCTTGAAATACCCGATTGGTTTCCAATGATCCATGTTAGCCTCTATGAGGCGCAAGCCTGGGCACGCTGGGCAGGCAGGCAACTGCCCACGGAAGCACAGTGGGTGGCCGCCGCGCAGTGGGCTCCCGAGCATTTTCGCTGGGGCAATGTCTGGGAATGGACGGCCAGCACGTTTCTGCCGTTTGATGGCTTTCAGCCGCATCCCTATAAAGAGTACTCGGCGCCTTGGTTTGGCGACCACCAGGTACTGAAGGGTGCCTCGTGGATCACCAATAACCGTCTGCGCAGCCTGCGATTTCGCAACTTCTATAAGCCCCATAGAGCAGACGTCTTCGCGGGCTTTCGCACGGTAGACGCATTACGGAATTACGGTGACAGTTTACTTAATTCCCCTACGGGGAATTAAGTAAACTGTCACCGTAATTCGGCTAGACCGGCGTAAAATCAGACCGCTTGGGGATACCCCACAAACACGGCAAATCCCTTATGGGAGTCCTGAAACACCCCCGCGACGCTATACCCCGCACGCCCCAACAAAGCGCTAAATGATTCTATCGAGTATTTATAGGAGTTCTCGGTATGAATCCAATCGCCCTTTACAAATAACCGTGAGCCACCCGGCCATTGGACCTGCAGATCGCGCCGCGCCACTAGGTGCATCTCGATGCGACTATGTGTAGTGTTGAAGACCGCCCGATGATCCCAGTCGGCGATAGCGAAGTCGGCGCCGAGCCGACGGTTTAAGTGCAGCAGCATGTTGCGATTAAAAGCGGCAGTGACACCGAGTGGATCATCGTAGGCAAGCTCTAACACCCGCGCTGGCTTGACCATATCCACCCCAATGATCAAGGCCTGGGCAGAAGTATCTATTAATAGCCCGCGCAGAAAACGCTCTGCCTCATCCGGATGAAAGTTTCCAATACTCGAGCCCGGATAAAAGAAGACTCTTGGGCGGCCTTGAGGCACCATGGCATCAATAGCGTTAACAGACAGCCCTTCTGAGAAATCAATTCCCAGTCCCTCTACCCTAAGCCCCGGAAATTCTCTGCGCAGGGCTTCAAGGCAGTTGCCCATGAACTCGACAGAGATATCCACTGCCAGATACTGCACCGGGCGAAGCAACGGAATCACACGCGCTGCCTTGCGGCAGCTGCCAGCGCCGAGGTCAATAAGGCAGGCACTAGCAGGAAGGCCCTGCACGATATCGGCCATGGAACGATCAAAAATCTCTGCCTCTTGGCGGGTGGGGGTGTACTCGGGCAACTCGGTAATCGCCTCAAATAGGCGGGCGCCCAAGGCATCGTAAAGGTACTTAGGCAATACATGAGGCTGGTCTGCCAGTAGTCCAGCCTGGAGCTCTGCACGAATCGCCTCTGGGTCTTCTCTGTATACCTGCATCAGAACCAGATCCCTCCAATCACCGCCCCGAGCAACACCACAAGCCAGGGCGGAAGATGCCAGAAGACAAGCGCCACGAAGGCCAGAAAGGCCAGCGCCATGTCCTGCGGCCAGGCGACGGCACTAACAAATACCGGGTCATAGAGTGTGGCCAATAAAAGACCCAGAACACCCGCGTTGACCCCGCCTAAGGCCGCCTGTGCCCGCGGACTCTCACGCAGGGCCGCCCAGAATGGCAGGGCCGCCATCAGAATCAAAAACGCGGGCAGAAAAGTGGCAAAAAGCGTGAAGGTACCCACCAGCCAGGCAGGCATCCCCTGCACCACCGAACCGGATAGCGAGGCGCCAACAAAGCCGGTGAAACTAAACATGGGGCCAGGCACTGCCTGGGTGAGGCCATACCCTGCAAGAAAGACATCGTTGCTCACCCATCCTGCAGGCACCAGTTGGCTCTGAAGCAACGGAAGCAAGACATGACCGCCCCCGAAGACCAGTGCCCCTGTGCGATAAAAAACATCAAAGAGTGTTGCCCAGCCGGACTGCAGGGCAATCGCAACAAAAGGCAGGCCTAGAAGAAGACCGAGAAAAACCGCCAGCCAGACCACACCATGCCGACTGGTGACTGGCACGGAAAAGGCCGCTGCTGCCGACTGCGCCTTCGGCTTAATGACCAACATGCCTACCACGGCACAGGCAAGAATAACCAGCCATTGCGCAGCAGCCCCCTGCAATAACAGTGCGGCCGAGGCGGCTGCCACCATCACCCCCGCGCGCAGGGCATCGGTGCAGATCGACCGGCCCATTGCCCAGACCGCCTGGGCAACTACTGCAACCACAACGATCTTGAGCCCCAGCAGAAGACCATTGGGCAGCATATTGCCAAGCATCGTCAGGCCCAAAGCGGCACTAATCATAATCACCGCAGAGGGCAGCGTGAACCCAATCCATGCAGCAAATGCGCCGGCATAACCCGCGCGAGAGAGACCCAAGGCCATTCCCATCTGACTGCTTGCGGGGCCAGGAAGAAACTGGCAGACCGCAACGAGCTCTGTAAAGGTGGCATCGCTGAGCCAGCCACGGCGGCCCACAAACTCCTGACGAAAAAAAGCAAGATGGGCTACCGGGCCTCCGAAGGCGGTAAGCCCGAGCCGAAGAAAAATCCAGAATATCGCGATTGCAGAGCTAGGCATGAACCAGGGTTTAGGTGCCACAGAATGTGCGATAACCCAAATCTGTCTCGGGTGGATGGACAAGCGCCAACGCTTTGTCCTGCAGGGTATAGGGATGCTGCAACTGTGATACCAGCCGTTCAAAAGGCGCAATGTCTTGATCGGTTACTGCCGCGAAAAGCGCCATCTCTACCTGGGCATTGCGCGGCACCACAACCGGGTTCTGTCCGGCCATACGCTGCTGGGCGGCCAGTCTGCCGGCTAGATGGTTGCCAAGACGCTTAAGCCAGCGCGTCTTCCAGGCAGAAAAATCGGGCTGGTCAAACCTGCACTCGTGGGCAGGCACTAAGAATACCTGCCCCAGGGAGTCGCCCACCTGTTGCGGCAGAGAAGCCTCCTGCTCCATCCCCGCAAGCACGAAGTCGGGCTGCCCCAGTCTCCAAAAGGTATAGGTGTAGTCCGCCTGCGCCTGCTGCATCCAGAGCAAAAGATCCGTGATCAACATCTTGTCCTCGGTATCGATGCCTGTAGGCTCGGTGATTCCAATCTTTGCGGCCATCATGCAGAGAAAGGTATCTTCATACCGACCAGAAAAAGACTCTAAGGCCTCGCCTGCAATGTCGACCGCCTTGTTTCGATCGGGGTCTATCTCGGTGAGCAGAGCTTCAGCAAGGCGGGCCAGGTTCCAATGCCCTATCGTCGGCTGGTTGGCAAACGCGTACCGACCCGTGTGGTCGATCGAACTGAATACCGTTTCGGGGTGGTAGGTATCCATAAAGGCACAGGGCCCATAGTCGATAGTCTCGCCTGAAATGGCCATGTTGTCAGTGTTCATCACGCCATGCACAAATCCAACTCGCATCCAGTGCACCAGCAGACTTGTCTGTCGCTTGATCACCGCATGCAGAAATTCCAATGCCGGGCGGTCGGACTGTTCCAGGTCTGGGTAATGTCGCGCTATGGCATAGCGAAGCAGTGTCGATACGGCCGACCGGCCATTGCGGGCGCCGGGCGCCAGGTCCGCCGAGGCCGGCCCGGCTGCCACGCTCACCGCGTTCGACGCATCCTGGTGGCGCTGATACCCGGCCGCGTACTGAAACGTTCCCACCCGCAGATGGCTTGATGCCACGCGGGTAAGCACAGCGCCCGGCTGCGGCGAGTCACGGTAGACCCAGTCACCGGTAGTTGCCACGGCCAGGCTGCGTGTCGTGGGAATGCCCAGGCCATGCATGGCCTCGCTGATCAGGTATTCACGCAGCATCGGGCCCAAGGCAGCCCTGCCATCACCCCTGCGCGAAAAAGGCGTACGGCCTGACCCCTTAAACTGCAGGTCATACCGTGCACCCGCCGGGGTAATCTGCTCGCCAAGCAACAGGGCACGGCCATCGCCCAGCATCGTAAAGTGGCCGAACTGATGGCCAGCATAGGCCTGTGCAATGGGATCGGCACTGCTCGGCAACAAAGCGCCC
>VGHK01000059.1 GCA_016868305.1 Betaproteobacteria bacterium
GCGGCAAGGAATGCATGATGGGTAAAGGGGCTGGGGGCGAGGCTCGCCTGCCAGAGTTCCTGCCACTGCTGTCTGTCGATATCGAGAAAGCTCGATTTAACCTGCGTGCGATAATCCATTCATGGCCCTCACCATTGCCCTTGCTCAGATCAACTCTACCGTGGGTGACCTACCGGGCAACGCCCACAAGATTATGCAGGTAGCCCAAAAGGCCACAGAGCAGGGCGCTGATGTTCTCGTAACCCCCGAGCTCTCTCTGGTTGGCTACCCCCCCGAAGACCTGCTGCTGCGGCCGAGTTTTCTGCGCCGCAGCCAACAGGTACTTGATGACCTTGTATCGCAGAGCAAACAGCTTTCCGATCTTACCTTTGTGGTTGGCTATCCCAGGCAGGTAAACGACCAGGTCTTTAACGCGGCCACTGTCTTTCGCAATGGAGAGGTTCTGGGCCATTACGGCAAGCTGGAGCTTCCCAACTACGCCGTATTCGATGAGCAGCGTTATTTCGATCCCGATGGGGCCCCGTGTGTCTTTGGCTGCAAGGGTGTGCGACTGGCCATCAATATCTGTGAAGACGTCTGGTTTCCCCGGGCACCGGCCTTGGCACGGGCCGAGGGTGCACAGGTGTTGTTGGTGATGAACGCCTCGCCCTTTCATTTAAACAAGCAGGCCGAGCGGCTACAGGTGGTGCAGTCAAATGTCTCGCGGCACAGCCTGCCGGTGGCGTTTTGCAACCTGGTTGGGGGGCAAGACGAACTGGTTTTTGATGGCGACAGCTTTGCACTAGATGCCAAGGGCGAGGTTACGGCCCGGGCAAACCGGTTCTCAGAAGACCTCTTGATGCTGCAGTACGACCCCCAGTCAGCCAGCCTTATCGGCAGTCTGCAGCCGGAAATGTCGGCCGAGTATCAGGCCTATCATGCACTCACCCTAGGCACCCATGACTATGTGCGCAAGAACGGTTTTACCGGGGCACTGGTAGGTCTCTCGGGCGGGGTGGATTCTGCGCTTACCCTGGCCATTGCCGCAGACGCGCTAGGTCCCGATGCTGTGACTGCCGTGATCATGCCTTCGCGGTATACGGCCCAAATCAGTATCGACGATGCACGGGCCTGCGCGAAGGCGCTGGGGGTACAGACCCACGAGATTTCCATCGAGCCTGCGTACGATGCCCTTGTTGCCAGCCTTGCCCCGGCCTTCGCCGGTCGTGGGCCAGACCTGACCGAAGAAAACCTGCAGTCGCGCGTGCGCGGGGTGCTGCTTATGGCGCTGTCGAATAAGACTGGCCGGCTTGTTCTCACAACGGGTAACAAGTCAGAGATCGCCGTCGGGTATTGCACGTTGTACGGCGATATGTCCGGTGGATACGCCGTGATTAAAGACCTGCTCAAGGGTTGGGTCTATCGGCTATCGCGCATGCGCAATACGTTGCATCCGGGTGTCGATGGCGCGCCGGTTATTCCCGAGCGTATCCTCACCCGCGCGCCTTCAGCCGAATTACGAGACAACCAGACCGACCAAGATAGTCTTCCGCCCTACGATATCCTCGACGACATCTTGATGCGGTTTGTCGAGCAGGGGCAGACGGTCGCCGAGATCGAGAGCTCGGGTCATTCGCGCGAGGTGATTGCCCAGGTGATGGGCCTTATTCGCGGCAGTGAATACAAGCGAAGGCAGGCGGCCCCGGGGGCCCGAATCACCCGCCGCGCCTTTGGCCGTGACTGGCGGTTTCCGCTGACCAATCGATTCTCTGAGAAGGAGTTGTTTCTATGAAGCTCGTGACCGCAATCGTAAAGCCCTTTAAGCTCGACGAAGTACGCGAAGCCCTGGCCGAAGTCGGCGTTTCGGGTCTTACCGTAACCGACGTCAAGGGGTTCGGGCGGCAGAAGGGGCATACCGAGGTCTATCGGGGTGCTGAGTACGTCGTAGACTTCTTACCGAAGATTCGGGTTGAAGCCATGGTGGCCGACGGCATGGTAGACGCCGCCATTGATGCCATCGTGAAGGCGGCCCGCACCGGGCGTATTGGCGATGGCAAGATATTCGTGCAGAGCATCGACCAGATTATTCGTATTCGCACCGGCGAGACCGGCGACGAGGCGGTATAAGTTACGGGTTCAATCTCAGTCTAAGGCTGCGCTGATCGCAAGATCAGCAAAAATATCTGAACGGGGTGCCTAGGCGCCCGGCTGCGCCGACTTCAGCAGCACGATTACCGCACCCGACCCTCCCTCATGGGCCGGAGCCTGGCAAAAGGCTAATACCTCCTGTTTTTGCATGAGCCACGAACGTACCTTGGCCTTAAGAACCGGCTCTTTGCCGATAGAGCCGAGCCCCTTTCCATGAATCACCCGCAGGCATCTTCGGTCGCTGCGGTGACAGTCGTGAATAAACAGCGCTAGGGCCTCGCGGGCCTCGTCGGTGCGCATTCCGTGCAGGTCGAGCTGGCCTTGCAGACTCCAGTGCCCGCGACGCAGTCGGCGCAGCGTGTCGCGCGAGATTCCGTTTCTCGCAAACGATAGGGCATCATCGCTGTCCAGCAAGGTATCAGGGTTGATGTCCGAGAGTTGGCTCTCGGCGAGGGCCGCCTGTTCATCCCGAATGCGCTGTCGCGGAATCGGTGCTGGCTTCGGGCGCACCCCTGCCAAGGGATGCTTTTTTTGCTCTAGGGGCACTGCGCCTGTCACAGCCTGCGCAAAGAGCGCAGGGTCTTCGGGCTCGCGACGCACGATATCGAGTGGCGCCACCACAAGGCTGGGTGGTCGGGTATGGAGTCGGCGTACGCGGGTCATGAAGTGCAGTCTTGGGGGGCGCCCGCTACAGCATGCGGGCATCAATGAATTACCCCTCTTTGGCTTCGAGGTACCGTTGCGCATCGAGCGCGGCCATACAGCCGGTTCCTGCGCTTGTGACGGCCTGGCGGTAGATGTGGTCTTGGACATCACCTGCGGCAAAGACCCCCTCAATGTTGGTGGCCGTAGCGTTGCCCTCAAGACCACTGCGGGTGTGTATGTAGCCGTTCTTCATCTCAAGCTGCCCAGCAAAGATCTCGGTGTTGGGTCGATGGCCAATGGCAACAAAAATACCCGTGACCGCAATATCTTTTGTGCCGCCACTCTTTAGCGCGAGACGCGCACCCGTTACCCCCTGCTCGTTACCCAAGACCTCCTGCAGGGTGCTATTCCATTCGATACGGGCCTTGCCTTCTTGCACCTTTGCCATCAGGCGGTCGATCAGAATGGGCTCGGCCTTGAACTTGTCCCGCCGATGGACGACCGTGACAGTTCGCGCAATATTGGTGAGGTACAGGGCTTCCTCGACCGCGGTATTGCCCCCGCCAATCACGCAGACATCCTGGTCTTTGTAGAAAAAACCGTCGCAGGTGGCGCAGGCCGACACACCACGGCCCATAAACTGCTCTTCGGAGGGCAGACCCAGGTACATGGCAGAGGCGCCGGTGGCGATAATCAGCGCATCGCAGGTGTAATGGGCTGAGTCGCCCTGCAGCGTAATGGGCGTCTGGGTGAGTAAGGCTGTGTGAATATGGTCGAAGACGATCTGGGTGTTAAACCGCTCGGCATGCTGCAGAAACCGGGTCATTAGGTCGGGACCCTGCACGCCATCGGGGTCGGCGGGCCAGTTTTCGACATCGGTGGTGGTCATAAGCTGGCCACCCTGGGCAAGGCCCGTGATCAATACCGGGTTGAGGTTTGCGCGGGCAGCGTAGACGGCCGCCGTGTAGCCTGCGGGGCCAGAGCCAAGGATTAGAAGCCGATGGTGATGGGTGGGTTTTGCTGCCATGGTGCCAGTCACTTTCATTTCGTGTTTTGAAGGACAATTATAGGAATATGTTGCCAGTCACCATTTTGCCCAGAGATCATGACCGAACGTCAGTCTAGCCGGCCTCGCGCCGCCTCGGGATACCGCCGCCGATCTGTTGATGCCGCAGGCGCTAATCCGCTGGTGGAGTCTACCCGTTCAGTGCTGGCAGAACTCGCCTGGCTGGTCTGGGCGGCGCTTGCCGTGCTCTTGGTGTTGTCGCTGTCGTCATGGTCGGCGCAGGACAACGGCTGGTTTCAGGCAGGTGCTGCATCCGACCCTTCAAACTGGCTCGGTCGGGTTGGTGCCTGGGTCTCCGATATCTTTTATTTTTTCTTTGGCCTGTCTGCCTTTTGGTGGGCGGGGCTTTTCGCACTGCTGGCGGTGCTCTCGTTTCAGGAATCGTATGCCGTGCGCCGGGCCACCCGCATGGGACTTGAGCCGCCTGAGGAGCCTTCTACCGACCTAATTCTCGATCGGTCTCTGGTACGGCTTGCCGGCTTTGGCCTGCTGCTTGCCTCAAGCGCGATTCTCGAGGCACAGCGGCTCGACTTTCTAGGGTCAGAGGCAGCCTTTTTCGCCGGTGGCGTGGTCGGAAACTTTCTAGGCGGTGGCATCGACTGGCTCTTAGGGCCAATGGGGGTAACGGTTCTCGGCTTTGTTGGTTTCTTTCTGGGGCTCTCGTTTGCCCTGGGCTTTGGCTGGATGGCCTTATTCGAGCGCATCGGGTTTCGCGTGGAGTGGATCTTTAAAGAAATGCAGCAGGCATTTGCCGCGCGTCGCGACCGCGCCCAGGGCCAGACCTCTGCAGAGGCACGCGCAGTGATCGTGCGGGTAAAGAAGGAGAGCCTGCCCGAGTATGTCACCGAGGTCATGCCTGCGGCCGAGGTCAAGCCCTCTAAGAAGGCCAGCCAGGAACGAGAGGCCAGTCGTCAGAAGCCTTTGTTCGACACGCTTGCCCCCGAGGGGGAGCTGATTCCCTCGTTGGGGCTACTCGACCCGGTTGACGCCAGACAAGAACCGGTATCTGCGGAAACCCTTGCCTATACCTCGCGTCTCATTGAGCTGCGGCTTGCCGACTTTGGTGTCACGGTGCGCGTGGTCTCTGCCCAGCCTGGCCCGGTTATCACGCGATACGAGATTGAACCAGCCGTGGGCGTGAAGGGGTCTCAGATTGTTAATCTGGCCCGCGACCTTGCGCGTGCCCTGTCGCTTACCTCGGTTCGGGTGGTCGAGACCATTCCCGGCAAAAGCCTCATGGGCCTGGAACTGCCCAACCCCAGGCGCCAGACGGTGCGGCTCTCAGAGATTCTCGGGTCTACCGCCTTTCAGAGCAGTGGCGCTGCGCTGCCACTTGCGCTTGGCAAGGATATCGCCGGTGCCCCGTTTGTCGTAGACCTGGCGCGCATGCCCCATCTCTTGGTGGCCGGAACCACGGGCTCGGGTAAGTCGGTTGGCGTTAATGCCATGCTGCTCTCGCTGCTCTACCATGCGCCAGCAGAGCGCATTCGGCTCATACTCATTGACCCCAAGATGCTCGAGCTCTCCATTTACGAGGGCATTCCGCATCTGCTTACCCCTGTGGTTACCGATATGAAGCTCGCTGCCAACGCCCTGCACTGGTGTGTCGGGGAAATGGAACGACGGTATCGGCTCATGAGCAGGCTCAACACCCGTAACCTCGCAGGCTTTAACCAGAAGGTGGAAGAGGCGGCCAAACGCGGGCAGCCCCTGCTTGATCCTCTGGCCCATGAGGAAATGGTGGCAGCCGGGCAGGCTGAGCCGCTACAGCCGCTGCCGCAGATTGTGGTGGTGATCGACGAGCTTGCAGACCTGATGATGGTGGTGGGCAAGAAGATTGAAGAACTGATTGCGCGGCTCGCGCAAAAAGCTCGAGCGGCCGGCATTCACCTGATTCTTGCGACACAGCGTCCTTCGGTAGACGTGATTACCGGACTGATCAAGGCAAACATTCCTTCTCGTATCTCATTTCAGGTATCAAGCAAGGTGGACTCACGCACCATTCTTGACCAGATGGGGGCCGAAGCCCTGTTAGGGCAAGGCGACATGCTCTTCTTGTCAGCCGGCTCAGGGGTGCCCACCCGAGTGCATGGCGCGTTTGTGGCAGACGAGGAAGTGCTGGGCGTTGTCGAGTATCTGCGCAGGGTGGGTGGTACCCAGTACGACGACCGGATTCTGGAAGGCGCCGACCCTGAGTCGGGCGGCAGCTTTACCGCAGGGCTCGACCTAGGCTCTGGCATGCCGAAGGGCGAGGGGGAGGGCGACGCCCTATACGACGAGGCAGTTGCGGTAGTACTCAAGCACCGCCGCGCCTCAATATCGCTGGTGCAGCGCCACCTGCGTATCGGCTACAACCGCGCTGCGCGCCTGCTTGAGGCTATGGAGCAGGCGGGGCTGGTGTCTGCCATGCAGACCAATGGCAACCGTGACATTCTCGTACCCGCAGGCAAAGAGGTATGACACAGCGCCAGGCTCAGTCTGACTTACGCCGCAGGCTGATGCGCCTGATTGCCTGTCTCGCGGGTCTAGGGGCGGTATGTGCGGGTCTGGGCGAAAGGGTTCTGGCGCAGCCGGTGGTGCAGGTGCTGGCAGGGGCCGACCAGATGCTGCTGCAGTACCTCACCACCACCCAGTCGCTACAGGCGCAGTTTCTGCATGAACAGATCTCGGGGTCGGGACGGTTGATGCGGTTCTCAGGCGTGATGAGTCTGCAGCGGCCTGGCCGTTTTCGCTGGGAGGTGCAAAAGCCCTATGCCCAGTTGCAACTGGTGAGGGACGGCGAGTTTATTTTGTATGACGCTGACCTTGCCCAGGTTACGATTCGTCCCCTAGAAGAAGCCGCTATGGCTACTCCGGCAGGCCTGCTGTTGGCGGCCGGTCCCGATGCGGCTGAGGTATTGCAGCGTCACTTTGTGCTGCGCAACCTTGAGGATCAAGATGGCCTGTCCTGGGTGTTGGTGGAGTCAAAGGCTGGCCAAGATGGCGGCCAAAAGCTGGCAGCCGGATTCGATGCCAAAGGCATGCTGCAGCAGTTCCAGCTCATCGATCAGATCGGTCGCCGCAGCCGTGTGGTGCTCTCCCGGATTCAGCGCAATCAGCCCCTTGCGGCCGATCTGTTTGGCTTTCGCCCTCCCAAGGGGGTCGAAGTGATTCGTCCGTAGCGTTTCGTGACCAACCCTGCGGTTCCTCTGGCCGAGGCCCTGCGGCCGCAGTCGATCGACGAGGTGCTTGGGCAAGATCATCTCTTGGGCCCTCAGGGGCCCATCGGCCAGGCAGTTCGCACGGGGCAGCTTCCCTCGATGATTCTCTGGGGTCCGCCAGGGGTGGGCAAGACCACCATTGCCCGGCTTTTAGCCAAGACGGTAGGATTCGAACTCTTGTCGATCTCCGCTGTTTTGGGCGGGGTTAAAGAGATTCGTGATCTGGTGAGTCAGGCCCAGCTCTGGAAGGCCCAGGGCCGGGCCACCGTGGTCTTTGTTGATGAGGTGCACCGGTTTAACAAGGCGCAGCAGGATGCCTTCCTGCCCCATGTGGAGTCTGGGCTCTTTGTTTTTATTGGCGCTACCACCGAGAACCCTGGTTTTGAGGTCAATGGGGCGCTGCTGTCTCGGGCACAGGTCTTTCGGCTTGCCGCTCTTGGGCCCGAGGCACTGGCGCAGCTTCTGCGGCGGGGGCTTGATGCCCTGGGGCCGCAGCTGCAGCTTACCCAGGAGGCGGTTGATCTTTTGATCAGCAACAGCGATGGCGACGGCAGGCGGCTGCTTAACCTGCTGTCGATGGTGCCGATCCCCTCGTCGGGCGCGGCCGTGACAGCCGAGACACTGCATAGACACCTGCCCGCCCTGGTGCGGCAGTTTGATAAAGGGGGTGATGCCTTTTATGACCAGATCTCGGCGTTACATAAATCGGTACGTGGGTCGGACCCGGATGCGTCGCTCTATTGGCTTGCCCGTATGCTCGATGGAGGCGCAGACCCGCGGTATCTGGCGCGTAGGCTGATTCGTATGGCAGCAGAAGATATTGGACTGGCAGACCCCCGTGCCCTGGGGCTTGCCATCGATGCGGCGGAAACCTATGAGCGACTCGGGTCGCCGGAGGGCGAGCTGGCCTTGGCAGAGGCCACAGTGTTCTTGGCCGTGGCCGCAAAGAGTAACGCGGTTTATAAGGCCTGGAATGCGGTGCGTGGCTTTGTAAAGGACCAGGAGTCTGACCCGGTGCCGGACCATTTGCGCAATGCCCCCACGCGGCTGGCGAAGTCGCTGGGCCATGGCGCCGACTATCGTTACAGCCATGATGAGCCCGAGGCCTATTCGGCAGGGCAGACCTATTTTCCAGACCGCATGGCCTCCAAGCCCCCGCAGTTTTATCTGCCCACCGCCCGCGGACTTGAGGTACGTATTGCGGAGAAGCTCGCGCATTTGCGCGGGCTGCCGAAGAAGTAAACTTGCCGGAAATTACCCCAAAGCACCCAATAAGGTAACGAGAGAAGAAGATGATTGACTCCCAGTTGTTGCGAAAAGACTTGGCTGGCACGGCCGCCGCGCTGGCCCGCAGGGGTTATCTGCTGGAAGAAGCAGCCTTTGCGCAGCTTGAGGCCCGCCGCAAAGAGGTGCAGGTACGTACCGAGGCGTTGCAGTCGCAGCGAAATACCTTATCGAAGCAGATTGGTCAGGCCAAGGCCAAGGGCGAAGATGCCTCAAGCCTGATGGCTCAGGTGGCCGATATCCCGGTGCAGCTCGATGCTGCCGCGGCCGAGCTTACTGCGATACAGGCAGAGCTTGACGCCTGGCTCTCGCGTATTCCGAATATTCCGCATGCCTCGGTGCCGGAAGGTAAATCTGCCGATGACAACCTGGAGGTACGTCGTTGGGGTACACCGACGCTTTTCGATTTCGCTGCACTCGATCATGTTGACCTTGGCGCACGCATTGGCCTGGACTTTGAGGCCGGTGTCAAGATTGCGGGCTCGCGGTTTGCCTTTATGAAGGGGCCTGTGGCCAGACTGCATCGCGCACTGGCCCAGTACATGCTCGATATGCAGACAGGCCCCCATGGCTACACAGAGTGCTACACGCCGTATATTGCCAATGCCAATACGCTCTATGGCACAGGCCAGTTACCAAAGTTTGCCGATGATCTTTTTGCGGTGAAGAAGGGCGGGGCAGAGGGTGAGGACGATGAGATCTTCTACCTCATTCCCACCTCAGAGGTCTCGCTTACTAATTTGGTACGGGGAGATGTTCTGGAAGAGACGGCGCTTCCTATGAAGCTAACAGCCCATACCCCATGTTTTCGGTCTGAGGCGGGGTCGTATGGCCGCGATACCCGCGGCATGATTCGGCAGCACCAGTTCGACAAGGTAGAGATGGTGCAGCTTGTGTCGCCCGAGCAGTCGTATGCGGCCCTAGAAAAAATGGTGGGCCATGCCGAGGCCATCTTGCAGGGCTTAAAGCTGCCCTATCGTGTCCTCTTGCTGTGTACGGGCGACATGGGATTTGGCGCTGCAAAGACCTACGATCTTGAGGTCTGGCTTCCCGCCCAGAAGGCCTATCGCGAGATCTCGAGCGTGAGCAACTGCGAGGCCTTTCAGGCGCGTCGTATGCAGACGCGTGTGAAGAGAATAGGTGAGGGCGGCAAGACCCGAAACGAGTTTATTCATACCCTCAATGGCTCTGGCCTCGCCGTGGGCCGCGCGCTGGTGGCCGTGCTTGAAAACTACCAGCAGGCCGATGGCTCGATAGTGGTGCCCGAGGTACTTCGCCCTTATATGGGCGGCGTTGAGAAGGTTTAGGCCATGGGCAATAAAAAAGATTTCTATAGCAAGCGCGTTACCAGGCTGCGTGATGACCTGGCGCTTGCCCTGCGGGCGGCCGATTATCACGGCCTGGCCGAAGGGGTCTGCAACCACTTCAGCATGGAGCTTCCCGATGGTTCGGGCCGTTTTCTGCTCAACCCCCGCGGCCTGCTATGGCGCGAGATCGGGCCTGACGACATTGTCATGATTGATGTGCAAGGAAACCGTCTCGCGGGGCACCATGCGGTGGAGCCCACGGCCATGCATATTCATGCGGCCATTCACCGGCTGGGTGGTAAGGCGTGTGTCATGCATACCCATATGCCGTTTGCCACGGCGCTCACGCTCACCCAAGACCGCCTGCTCGACACGCGCCTGTCGCAAAATGCCATGCGGTTTTATGGACGGGTGGCGGCCGACCCGCACTACAACGGGTTTGCCCTCGATACCCTTGAGGGTGAGCGCATCGCGCGGGCCATGGGCGGCGCAGACATTGTGTTTCTGGGCAACCATGGGGTGGTGGTCTGTGGCAGCCGTATCGACTATGTCTATGACGACCTTTATTACCTCGAGCGTGCCTGCATGGCCCAGGTGCT
>VGHK01000060.1 GCA_016868305.1 Betaproteobacteria bacterium
ACCGGCCTGGACGGCGTTTTCCCCGGTCGCCCATGGGGCGATCGGCACAAAGCCAGTCACCCTTTTGCGGTGTAGCCTCAAAACCGGCCGCACCCATCAGATACGGGTGCACCTGGAATATGCCGGGGCACCGATTGTGGGTGACCCCAGCTATCGCAAAACCGCGCCCCGGCCCGAGGGCGTGACGCTGAGCCGTCAGGCGCTGCATGCCTATGCGCTTGCTCTGACACATCCCACCACTAGTGCGCCTCTGCAGTTTCAGGCCGAGCCGCCGACAGACTTCCTTGCCCAACTCAGCCAGGCAGGCATTCCATGGCCCCTGTAGATACTCGCCCATCTGGCGCACCCACAGCCGTACCCATAGAACCGATCGCAGGGCTGCCCAAGGGCGTGCGGGGTGCATTAAGCCTACGCGGCCGCATGCCCGGAACGACCACGGGCATGGGCGCAAGCTGCGCGCCCTACGACTTTTTTAACCTCGGGGGCCACGTGGGCGATCGCCCCGAGGCCGTGTCGGCTAATCGAGCCGTGCTGCAAGAGGCCCTGGGCATTCAGGCCTGTTGGCTAACCCAGGTGCACGGCACAGACGTGCTGCCTCTGGTGGGTTCCGGCCCCCATGCTGCGCCGCTCGCCGCCCCCCTTTCTACCCCCCATGCGCCTGCAGCCGATTCCGCCCCCAAGGCCGATGCCAGCCTCACCAGCGAGCCCGGCCTCGCCTGCGCCATTCTCGTGGCCGACTGCATGCCTATCTTGGTGGCCCGGGCCGACGGCGGCCTGGTGGGGGCTGCCCATGCGGGCTGGCGGGGCCTGGCCCAGGGTGTGCTGCCAAGGCTTTTAAACGCCATGCTGGCCCAGAGCCCGCATTCCGCAGACCAGGGCTTCACCCTATGGCTGGGCCCCTGCATTGGTCCGCAGGCCTTTGAGGTGGGCCCGGAGGTAAAGGCTGCCTTTGGCAAGGCCCCGCATCTACATGACACAGATATCGACCCGTTTTTCAGGCCTAGTCGCCAAGACCGACTGCTGGCCGATCTTGCCGGGCTTGCCCGGCTACAGAGCCAGCGCTGGGCAGGGCAGTTGGGTCTTTCGCCACCAACAATCATCGCCGACACTCGTTGTACGGTATCGCAGACAGACCTCTTTTTTTCGTATCGGAAAGAGGGCGTTACCGGCCGAATGACAGCCCTGATCTGGAGAGATCCCGATCAAACCAGTCAAGAGCCCATTTGACGCGGGTAATCCCCCGCCTCAGAATGACGGACGAAAGGCTACATTCTGAATGTCTGATGTTTATAGCTGTCAGCTAGCGCAGTAGCCAAAAAAGCAACCCTAAAAAAGGGTTAGGTGAGGAGATTTCGTATGACCCAGCCACTGGCCCATATTCCCCCAGAGCGGCTTTCTGCTATTCAGATGGACTACCTCAAAAAGCTCAGCGAGGTGCTGGGCTCTGAAACGGGTGCCCAAAAAACCGCCGCCCTCGATCGGCGATTTGCCGGCGGAGAATGGCAGAACTCCTCACCGTTCTCTATGCTCGCGGCCTTATATGTGCTGAACAGCCAGACGCTCATGTCCATGGCCGATGCCTTGCAGGCAGATACCAAGACCCGCAACAAGATCAAGTTCCTGGCGCAGCAGTGGCTCGACGCGGCATCTCCCAGTAACTTTCTGGCTACCAATCCCGAGGCCCAGAAAAAGCTTATAGAGTCCAAAGGGGAGAGCCTGCGTAAGGGCATCGACAACCTTATGTCCGACCTGCAAAAGGGCCGCATCTCACAGAGCGATGAGTCCTCGTTTGTGCTCGGCGAAAACCTTGCGATCACCCCCGGTTCGGTGGTCTTTCAAAATGCCCTGTTTCAGCTCATTCAGTATTCGCCCACAACCCCCACCGTGGGCAGCGTGCCGCTCTTAATGGTGCCGCCGAGCATCAACAAGTTCTACATCATGGACCTCACGCCTGAGAGCTCCCTGGTGCGGTTCGCCGTCGAAAACGGCCATACCGTGTTTATGGTGTCCTGGAAAAACCCCGGCCAGGAAAGCGCCCACCTGGGATGGGACGACTATATTGGCGAAGGGGTGCTGCGGGCCATCGAGGTGGTCAAGGAGATTATGTCGGTGCCCAAGATCAACCTGCTGGCATTCTGTGTGGGCGGCACCATGGCCACCACCGCGCTTGGGGTGCTCGCTGCGCGCAAAGACCCATCGGTGCAGACCCTCACGCTCATGACCACCCTGGTGGACTTCTCTGACACCGGTGTGCTTGATGTCTTTATTGACGAGGCCCAGGTGGCCATGCGGGAGACCACCATCGGCGAAGGCGGACTTCTGCCGGGCAAAGAACTGGCCACCACGTTTTCTTTTCTGCGGCCCAACGACCTGGTCTGGAACTATGTGGAAAAGAACTATCTGAAGGGTGAAACCCCGCCTGCCTTCGACATCCTGTACTGGAACGCGGACAGCACCAACCTGCCTGGCCCGTTTTTTACCTGGTATCTGCGCAACACCTATCTGGAGAACAACTTCGTAAAACCGAATCGAGTGGTTGTCTGTGGCCAAAAGCTCGACCTGCGCAAGATCGAGATGCCCGTCTATGCCTTCGGTGCCCGCGAAGACCATATCGTGCCCTGGCAGTCGGCCTGGGCCTCGGCCCGGGCCCTGGGGCTAAAGACTCGGTTTGTCCTTGGGGCAAGTGGCCATATCGCCGGCAGCATTAATCCGGCCAGTAAAAACAAGCGCAGCTACTGGACGGCGCCCGGCCTTGCCGATTCCGCAGATGCCTGGTTTGACAAGGCCAAAGAACATCCTGGCACCTGGTGGAATGACTGGGCCGCCTGGATAAAACCGTTCAAGGGCAAAGACATGCCCGCTCCCAAAAAGCTCGGTAAGGCAAAGGCCTATCCGGCAATTGAGTCTGCACCGGGCAGTTATGTCAAAGAAAAAGCTGAGGCTCTGCTGGCCAAGTGATCAGCAGCGAAAAAAAAGCGGTGTTCATAACGGGAAAAAATTCACAATAAACCAACCCTGGAGGAGATGACATGAGTAAAAAGATTGCATACGTGACAGGAGGCATGGGCGGCATCGGAACCTCGATCTGCCGTAAGCTGCACGATGCCGGCCTAATGGTGATTGCGGGCTGCGGCCCAAGCCGTGACCACCAAAAGTGGATCGCGGAGCAGAAGTCTGATGGCTATAACTTTTATGCCTCAGTGGGCAATGTCGCCGACTGGGAATCCACTGTTACTGCTTTCGAAAAGGTGAAGGCCGAATACGGCAGCCCGGATGTGCTTGTGAACAACGCGGGCATTACCAAAGACGGGCTTTTTGTGCGCATGACCCGTGAGCAGTGGGATGCCGTTATTGAGACCAACCTTACCAGCCTGTTTAATGTCACCAAGCAGGTGGTTGAAGGCATGATCAGTAAGGGCTGGGGCCGGATTATCAATATCTCCTCGGTCAATGGCCAGAAGGGGCAGTTCGGTCAGACCAACTATTCCACGGCCAAGGCGGGTATTCATGGGTTCACCATGGCTCTTGCCCAAGAAGTGGCCGCCAAGGGGGTCACGGTAAATACCGTGTCACCAGGGTATATTGGCACGGATATGGTGCGTGCAATCAAGCCCGAGGTGCTCGAAAAGATCGTTGCCACGATCCCGGTAAAGCGTCTGGGCGAGCCCGAGGAAATTGGGTCGATGGTGGCCTGGCTTGCATCGGATGACAGCGGTTTTGCCACCGGGGCGGATTTCTCCCTGAATGGCGGACTACATATGGGTTAACTGGAAAATACTATGGCCTCTCCTGATCTTCGGCTGATAAAAAAATATCCCAACCGCCGGCTCTACGACACCCGCACCAGCAGCTACATTACGCTGGCCGATGTTAAAGAGCTGGTCTTGGCCCACGAGGGCTTTAAGGTGGTCGATGCAAAGTCAACCGAAGATCTCACCCGCAACATTCTTATGCAGATCATTCTCGAAGAAGAATCAGGAGGCATGCCGATATTTACCGCAAAGATGCTCGAGCAGATTATTCGGTTCTATGGGCATGCCCTCCAGGGCGTCATGGGGTCCTACCTTGAAAAGAACATCCAGACCTTTATGGAGATGCAGAACAAGGTAAAGGAACAGTCTGAGGCGTTTATGGGCAGCAAGGGCTTTGCCAACCAGGAGGCCTGGAGCCAGTTCTTAGCCGGTCAGGCCCCGGTGATGCAAAAGATCATGAGCAACTACATGGAGCAGAGCCAAAAGGTCTTCCTGCAGATGGAAGAGCAGATGCAGTCCAATGCGCGGTCGATGATGTCGGGCTTTGGATTTCCGGGCGTCGACCCAGAGTCAGGATCTGAAGGTCGAGACAAGCCGGGCAAGGGCTAAGCGCCGGGTATGACCACCCCTACGGTTGGATTTGTATCGCTGGGCTGTCCCAAGGCGCTTGTTGATTCCGAAAGAATCCTCACCCAGTTGCGGGCCGAGGGCTATCAGGTCAGCAGCAGCTACGAGGGCGCCGACCTTGTGGTGGTGAACACCTGCGGGTTTATCGACGAGGCTGTGGAAGAAAGCCTCGAGGCAATCGGCGAGGCCCTTGAAGAAAACGGCAGGGTGATTGTCACAGGCTGCCTTGGTGCCAAGCCGGGTACTCGCGGCGAGCGGTCTCTGGTGTCTGAGGTGCATCCCAAGGTGCTTGCGGTAACAGGCCCGCATGCCACAGCCGAGGTAATGCAGGCCATACACCAGCACCTTCCAAAGCCCCACGACCCGTTTACCGACCTGGTGCCACCGCAGGGGGTGCGCCTCACGCCTGGGCACTATGCCTATCTCAAGATCTCTGAGGGCTGCAACCACCGGTGCAGCTTTTGCATTATTCCCTCAATGCGCGGCGACCTGGTGTCGCGCCCGATTGGTGAGGTGATGCGCGAGGCCGAAGCCCTGGTGAAGGCCGGCGTGCAAGAAATTCTGGTGGTCTCGCAAGATACAAGCGCCTATGGCCTGGACTTGAAATACCGCACCGATTTTGTCGAAGGCCGACCCGTGCGTACCCGGTTTGCCGAGTTGGTAGAAGAGCTCTCGCGGCTTGGCGTCTGGGTGCGCCTGCATTATGTCTACCCGTACCCGCATATCGATGAAATTCTGCCCCTTATGGCAGACGGTAAGGTGCTTCCGTACCTCGATGTGCCGTTTCAGCATTCCCATCCCGATGTCTTAAAGCGCATGAAGCGGCCCGCCTCGGGCGAGAAGAACCTTGAACGTATCCAACAGTGGCGCAAGGCGGTGCCCGACCTCACCCTGCGCAGCACCTTTATTGCCGGGTTTCCTGGCGAGAGCGAGTCTGAGTTCTCGGACCTGTTGCAGTTTCTGACCGAGGCCCAGATCGACCGCCTGGGCTGCGTTGCCTATAGCCCGGTGCAGGGAGCGTCGGCCAATACACTGCCCGGCGCGCTTCCCATCGAGGTGCGTCAGGAACGCGCCGATAGGGTGATGGCCCATCAGCAGCCGATATCAGAGCAGCGTCTGGCACGGTGGGTTGGCCGCAGAACCCAGGTGCTCATCGACGGAATCGATGAAGAGGAGGGCGTTCTTGTGGGGCGCACCGGTGGAGACGCGCCGGATATCGATGGCATTGTGCGGGTGCGGCCTGACCCAAACTCCCGCCATCCGGTGCCTGTGGGCATTGGTCGCTTTGCCACGGTGGACATCATCCATAGCGATGACTACGACCTTGAGGCAGTAATCGTGGCTGCGGTGGCTGCCTAGATTGGCTATGGAGCACAGACAGGAGATAAAGGCGAGTCGGCCTTAGACTAACAACAGCAAAGAAACCAGCATTTTTTATTCAAATCAAAAGAGGAGAAGCGTATGCGTGAAGTCGTCGTGTTAAGCGCCGTGCGGTCGGCAGTAGGGGGGTTTGGAGGAAGCCTATCGAGCCTGGAGCCAAGTGAGCTTGGTGGCATGGTCATGAAAGAGGCCATTGCGCGCTCAAAGGTTAATCCAGAGCAGATCAACTACACGGTGGTGGGCAACTGTATTCCCACCGAGTCACGTTCGCCTTATGTATCTCGGGTCGCCAGCATCCAGGCCGGGCTGCCCATGAGCTCGGTGGCGCTTACCATCAACCGGCTCTGTGGCTCAGCCCTGCAGGCAGTGGTCTCCACGAGCCAAAACATACTACTGGGCGACAGCGACTTTGGCGTTGGCGGAGGGGTGGAGATCATGAGCCGGGGCGGCTATCTGAGCCCGGCTATGCGGTCTGGCGCACGTATGGGTGACACCAAAATGACCGACATGATGGTGGCCACCCTAACAGACCCCTTTGGCGTGGGCCATATGGGCATGACCGCCGAAAATCTCGCCACAAAGCATGGCCTTACCCGTGAGATGCAAGACGCATTTGCCTTGGAATCTCAGAATCGTGCGGCCAAGGCGATCGCGGAGGGGCGTTTTAAGGACCAGATCGTGCCGATCACCATCGCCTCGCGTAAGGGCGATGTAGTCTTCGATACCGATGAGCACCCCCGTGCCACCACCATGGAGGCCCTCGCAAAGATGAAGCCGGCCTTCAAAAAAGATGGCTCGGTAACCGCGGGCAATGCCTCGGGTATTAACGATGCAGCAGCATTTCTTGTGCTGGGCGAGGCCAGTGCCGCTGCCAAGGCGGGGGCAAAGCCCTTGGCCCGGGTGGTGAGCTATGCCGTGGCCGGTGTTCCCAACGAGATCATGGGCGAGGGGCCGATTCCCGCCACTACCATCGCCCTGCAACGGGCGGGGCTCAAGATCGGCCAGCTGGATGTCATTGAGTCCAACGAGGCCTTTGCCTCCCAGGCGCTCACCGTTACCAAGGTGCTGGGACTAGAGCCCGCCAAGGTGAATGTCAACGGCGGGGCTATTGCGCTTGGCCATCCGGTGGGTGCCACGGGGTCGATTATCGCGACCAAGTGTATCCACGAGTTGCACCGGGTAAAGGGCCGCTACGGCCTGACCACCATGTGTATCGGTGGCGGGCAGGGCATCGCGGTTATCTTCGAGCGGCTTTAGAAACGGGGCCGGAGAGCACACGCCCGGGCCCAGCGAGAGATTTGCGACTCCACCTTCGTTCCGTCGCAAACAACCCCCGCAGACCCTCGGGCTGGGCACCGTAAATTGGCGCTGCATACCCTCAAAGCGCGGATGCCGAGCTAGGCACGATAGGCCGGGGAGCGCATGAACGGGACGCCGACGAGCGTTGCGAACGCCGCGAGGAGGCGACCGGTCATGGGCTAGACCGGCCATTAATCACAGCAAACGCTCGGGGTTCGTTTTATTTTACATAATAAACATTATGCGACACTGTATGAGCGCAAAAGCGCGAGGGGTACCATCAGTAAGCCACGTCAGAATTAATAAGTACGCCGAGAAATAAAGCGAAGAAAATTCGCCGTCGTTGCTTCGGCGACCTCTGCGAGCGGAAGGCCTTTTAGCTCGGCGATGCGCTCGGCCACATGTACCACCCAAGCTGGCTCGTTCACTTTGCCACGGTGCGGCACGGGAGCGAGATATGGCGCATCGGTCTCGATCATCAGATGCTCCAAAGAGATTTCCCTTGCAACTTCATGTACTTGTACAGCATTCTTAAACGTGACGATGCCAGAGAGCGAGATGAGAAAGCCCAGGTCGATAGCTGCTTTTGCAACCTCTAAATTCTCTGTAAAACAATGCATTACGCCACCAACTTCAGCTGCTTTCTCTTCTCGCAGAATGCGCATGGTAGCTTCAGCAGCAGACCGGGTATGCACAATAATCGGCAGCCCCGTCTCACGCGCGGCGCGAATATGGATGCGAAACCGCTGGCGCTGCCACTCGAGGTCTCCCGTCTTGCCATCGCCTTCTCGAAGGTAATAGTCCAAACCGGTTTCGCCAATGGCCACCACCTTAGGGTCCTCGGCCAGCGCCACCAGACGCGCCACCGTGGGTTCTTCGATATCCAGGCTGTCGGGATGCACGCCTACCGAGGCCACCAGAAAGTCGTGGTCCCGCGTCAGGCCCACCACGGTTGCGCTTTCCTCCAACGTGGTGCAGATATTCAGCGCCTTCACCACACCCGCCGCATGCATGCGCGCGAGCACCTCCGCGGAGCGTTCGGCGAGGCCAGGGAAGCTGAGGTGGCAGTGGGAGTCAGCAAATGCAAGGGTCATAGAGAAGGTGCCTCACCAAGGGCCCTTCGCAGGTCCTCAAAAATGGTCTCGTAGAACAGCTGGGGATTGAGCGGGTGGTCTGCCATGCGCGAATGATCAAGCAGCTGGGCGATACCTCGGGCCAGCATCTGGCTGCCCTGCGGATGCCGGGCAATGGGCTGGGCCTGGTCCTTCAGGGCCTTGGTCTCTTGGGGAAAGCTCACTGGCGCAATGCCGTACTGCACACGCGAGACATCAAGCAGCCAGAGCCCCAAGAGGTCGAGCACCTCCTGGGGATGGGTCTTTCCGGCTTTTTGCGCCCAGGCGCTGGGCTGCACGGCGCCCTGGCGCAGAAGGGGCAAAAGCCAGTCCTGGGCCTGGGCACTGGCCAGCCGCTGGGCAGTCATCAGGCCCGCCTCGGCCGTGAGCGTCACCCTTCTACAGCGCGACAGAATTGTCGCGGGCACGCCTGCCAGACGCTCCCCATAGAGCACAAACCGCATGCTCGGGTTGGGCTCTTCCAGGCCTTTTAACAGGGCGTTGGCAGCGGCAAAATGCAAGGCTTCCACCGGGCCCACCAGCGCCCAACGGCTTCCGCCGCGGTGTGAGCTCACCTGGCTAAACCCCAATAGGCTGCGAATCTGTTCGATGCGCAGCACGCGGCTGGCTTTCTTGCCGGTCGCACCGGCACCACCCTCGCTGGCCTCGGCATCCCCCGCACCTGCGCCTGCGCCCCCGCCTGCACTTTCTGCTGCTGAGGAGTCGCCCGCGTCATCGGGCATATCGGCCTCTGGCCGCAGCCAACGAAAGTCGGGGTGTTGTAGGTCTTTCACCCAGCCACAACTGGCGCACTGACCGCAGGCCGAGCCATCGGCAAGCGGGCTCTGGCAGAGGTCTGCGGCGGCAAGCTCCATGGCGAACTGGTCCACCCGCATGGCTGGCGGTGCGCAGACCAGAGTGGCGGTGGCAGGCCGTTCCCGCAGGCTTGATGCCTGCTGCCACCAGTCGGTAAACCAAGGAAACTCGCGGGTGATCATCTGTTCAATAAAACCACACCCTCATACCCTAAAACCATAATGCGAGCCATCGGGTAGCTCCACATCAATACGCAGCTTGCCACCCGTAGCTTCCACATAACGCTTTAGCGAAGAAAGCTTAATGTCATGACCCGGCCGCTCCATGTCTGAGACCGTAGGTTGTTTCACGCCAAGAGACAAGGCGATCTCATCTTGAGTCTTTTTCGCGAGCTCGCGCAGCTCGGCAAGGTGAATATCGAGCATGATCTCGGCCGCCCGCTCTTTGGCCTTAGCCACCACCAAAGGCTTTTCCTTTGCGATTAACTGTTCAAGTGTTTTTGCCATGACTGTCTTTCCTCCTTAACGTCTCTAGGTGCGCCGCATACTCGCGATCAGCAATCGGAATCATTTCTTGGTAAAACCGTTTCTCGTTGCCCGTCTTGTTTCCAGCACACAGCAGAATCCCATTACGCTCGGGATCGAACGCAAAAAACGCTCGCAACGGCTGCCCCTTACTCTGAATGCGAAGCTCCTTCATGTTGCTGTAAGCCGAGCCGTTGACTGTATCTGCGTGCGGACGAGTTAGCGTGGGGCCTTGTGCCTGCAACACCAACATTGACGCAAGGACGTTTGCTCGATCTGTGTCATCAAGGCTTCCATACCATGCATCGAAGGTGTCGGTTGTATTAATGCCCCACATTGCGATCTTGTCAATATAGATTGAAAGCTATATAGAGTGCAACCTATTTTTGCGGTGTGGTCACTACCGCAAAAATTCTTGAGCTCATCTAGGAGCCAAAGTAAGCAACACGGTCTCAAGCCGCTGCTGAATCTGCTCAATCGTCTCACGGGCGTCAATCCATTGGTGCTGGCCTATCCGCCGCTCGGCCGCCTGGGCATAGCCCTTGCGCACCCGTTCAAAAAACGCAAGGTCT
>VGHK01000061.1 GCA_016868305.1 Betaproteobacteria bacterium
CAACTGCCGGTGGCCTGCCCTGCGGAGGGACGGATCGAGCCTGGAAGTGTTCGAATCCCCGACCCCACCAAAAACTGGGGGTCTGAAAACTGAGCGAGTTAGTTAAACAATCCCTTCTGCCCCGCCACGCACCAAAAGGATCTTTGAGCCAATTTTCCTAACAAACAGCGCTTCATTGGCGCGATTAAATGGCTTTTAGGACGAGCCCTGGCAAATTCTGAAAATCTGACGGATTTGTTGTCAGGAGCGGAAAGCTGTGCTCAATCGCTTGGGCGGCAATCCAGAGGTCGTTAAATCGCGGTCTTGGTGAACGCCCTGCTTGCTTGGTTGCGGCTGCCAGAAGGCCAAATGAAGATGCCGTTTTTCGGCTCACCTCCAACACGGGAACGCTCTCAAATTGGCGATAAATTGCCATTTGCCGTGCCCGCTCGGACGCGTCTGAACAACTCTCCACGCCAAATACGAGCTCGCCCAGCGAAATTACCGAAACAAAAACGGAATCATTACCCGCCGTTTTCATTACCGTTTCATTAGCGACTTGTCCGCTGGCAAGCCCCACCCAGACACCAGTAGCAAAAATTACGCCCACGGGTCGCGACGCTTCTCCTCAAAATTACCCCGGCTCCCCTTTAGCCAGCGCCGACCTTCATCCGCGGTGAGCCCGGGACGCACCAAGGTCAGCGCCTGCGCCACGGTCATGGAGCGCTGAGGTGGGTGTCTACACTCTGCCCAGTGAGAGGATTTTGCTAGGCGGCGCGCTTAGCGCTTGTTGAGGGTCCCTTCGCTAATCTTTCAGCCATACGCGTCTGCCAGCCAGGTCCAGTTGCCTTCCAGCGTTCGATGACATCCGGAGGTAGACGAAGGCTAATCATTTGACGCGGATTCTCTGATTTTGGTCTCCCACCTTTCCTCAGCGTGGCTCGAGCCAACAAATCCTCGGTCAGTTCGGGAAGTTCCTTGTATTCATGAGGCTTGACCACATGCGAATCGACGCGCTTGAGATCAGAGCCCAAGGTACGGCGCAAGGCGAGTTTGCTCACGATCGTTTGCCTTTCTCATGCTGAAGATGTGGCGATCCGCGCCACGCGGGGTATATCCTCAAAGTCCAGTCCACGTTCGGCGAGGGTCTTCTCACGTTTTCTCGGATCGTAAAGAATTCGCATAGGTTATTGTATATACAATAATAAGTGTCTGTAAAGAGGCTGGGATCGCAAGTTCGAATCCCCGACACCGCCAGAACTTGATTTATTTTGACTCCAGCAAGTTAGCGCAGCGAGCCCTGCTGGGCCGCCAGTTTCTTCAATTCTTCATTCTGTCGGCTTTCCTGCGCCATTTCACGGCCGAAGAAAGCGTCGGCCTCGCGCCACAGGACTAGCACGGGCGCGAGCGCCTTCCAGCTTGGCATGGGGTCACGCCAGGTGCAGCTTGAGAACCTTGACGCCTGAGAGCGCCTTGCTGGCCTTCGCTGCGACTCGTGCTTGCCAGAGATCATAGGCAGCCTGCTGAGCCAGCCACACCTCTGCCGCCCCCCCATGCTCGCGCCCGAGCCAACGCTCAATGCGCAGTGCCATCGCGGGGCTGATCGCTGCTCTTCCATTGAGTACTTTGGACAGCGTCGTGCGGTCGACTCCCAACTGGACTGCAGCTTCGCCAACCTGCAGGTTCAGCGCAGGCAGGATGTCGTCCCTCAGGGTGAGGCCAGGATGGGGGGGGTTAAACATCGAATTCATAGTCACCTCAGTGGTAGTCCTGGTAATCGATCAATACAGCATCGCCGTTTTCAAACGTAAAGGTCAGACGCCAGTTACCGTTAACGCTGACTGACCAGTGACCAGAAAGGCTGCCCTTCAGGGGGTGCCAGTCCCAGCCGGGTCTGTTCATGTCTTCTGGCCGCGATGCGGCATCTAGTGCTGATAGTTGCCGAGCCAGGCGCGGGGCATGAGCAGCTTGGATCCCGGCACGCGAACCGGATTTGAAGAAGCGCTCAACGCCCTTGTGCCTGAAACTTCGAATCATCTCGCAATTGTAGCGTGTGGCGCCACGCGCCGCAATTTCTGTGAACGTCTTACGGGAAGTTCGAATCCCCGACCCCACCAAAAACAGGGGGTCAGAAAACTGAGCAAGTCAGTTGAACAATCGCTTCTGGGCCGCCATCCCGTCCAGTCAGTGTTCAACTCATGGCTTTTTACTTGCCAGCGCCGGTTGAATCATCTCCCCAGGCCGATGCGCTTTCTGTGTTTGCTCACAGCCAAACCATAGGCTTCTATCAGCAAAGGCTTGATGGCCTCGAACGTGACGGCACTTGGGTTGAGTACGGAAACCCATGACATCCAGCCATAGACCGGGTGAGGGATTAGTTGATCAAGCGCTGTGAAATCATGTCCGGTATCGACGACGCTACCTGCATGAGGTCGGGATGGCTGCTGTCCAAATAATGACCGATACGTTAATTTGGAGATGCCGATGTTCAAGCGAAAAACATCGGATCGATTCAGGTTGGATGCACCATCGTTTTGCCCATCTTTCTCCTTCAGAGTGGCAAAGTAGATGCCTCGAGGAAGCATTCGCTCTGGGTTGTAGAAATAGGAAGTCTCGCCCCACGCTGCAATGGGGTACACATCCACAAAAGTTTTTTGGATGTACTGAGCGATTGAAAACATGTCCATAGGGTTTGCAGGTCAAACAGTACAGCTTGTATCAGCGATATCGAATATTCTAGTCAGGCTTTCTTCTCGCGTTCTGCAACAATCGACTAACCATCCCGTTGCAAAGGATCCCCATCATGATTGGCTACACCTGTGTCGGCACCAACCACCTCGACAACGCCGTGCGCTTTTACAGCGAGCTGTTGAGTCTGTTGGGTGCCAAGCCCCCCCTTTCAAACAGAGCGAGGGGTGGGCTGGGGCATCAGTCCCGGCAAGCCCATGCTGAGCGTCACGAAACCCTTTGATGGCCAGCCCGCCACGGTCGGCAACGGCACAATGGTGGCCTTAGCGGCTGACAACCCAGAGCAGGTTCAAGCGCTACACGCCAAAGCACTGGCACTGGGCGGAACGAACGAAGGTGCCCCCGGGCCCCGGGGTCATGGGTTTTATGGCGCTTATTTTCGTGACTTAGACGGCAACAAACTGGCGGTTTTTTGCATGATCAATAGCTGAGTTCGAATCCTCGACCCCACCAGAACGTGATTTATGTTGACCTCAGAAAGTTAGCGAAGCGACCCCTACTGGGCCGCCAGATATTTCATCAATACTTCAATTTCAAATCACAGGCGCCCTCGTGGCGCCTGCTTTGTTTGGACCCGGCAGACGGATTTGCCAAGACGGTCACTCATTGGCTAAAATGGCTAAAAACTTGAGGGTTCACGATGAGAGTCTCTGCCACTGAAGCCAAGAACCGATTCGGCAGCCTGTCTGCTCGAGCTAAGCGAGAACCGGTGTTCGTCGAAAAGGCGGGCCAACTCGACACCGTGATCATTTCCGCCGAGCACTACCACGCCCTGCAGGCCAACCACGACAAGGCCAGCCGCGCCGGGCGTAAGAAGAGGTTCGAAGCCGAGTTCGGGGACTGGATCGCTGCCGAGAATGCCCGCGTCGAAACGAACGGCGTTCCTGGTGCCGACTTGCGTCCTTGGTGAGGCATGCATGGCCCAGTACGATGTTTTCGCCAATCCGAGCAGTAGCGCCAATGCAGGCATCCCCTATGTGGTGGTGATCCAGAGCGACCTGCTCGATGCCTTGGCGACGCGCCTGACCATACCGCTGGCGGCGCTCGATGCCATCACTCGCATACCGACCGCACTTTGCCCCGTCATCACGGTCAAAGGCAAGCGCCTGCATGCGCTTGCCCACTATGCGGCGCCCTTGCCTGCCAAGGTCCTGCGGCGTCCTGTCGACAATGTCGCAGCGCAGGCATATGCCTTGGTGTCTGCGATGGACACAGTGGTATCTGGCATCTAGCCAGCCCTTTTGGCGTGCCACCTTCACATCCGAAGGATCAGCGGGGTAGGCTGCATCTGGTTCGAATCCCCGACCCCACCAGAAGGCCTTGAGCAGACCTACAAAGCATCGCAGGGACAAAGGCGAAATGGCGGACCGACAAATTACTTGACAACTTGTCACAATTTGTACAAGAATTTTCGTGTCGTATTACGCTGAGGAGATTTTCATGCGCACGCTCACCATTGGTGAATTCAAAGCGCAGTTTTCTGACCTGCTAACCGCCGTGCAGGCTGGAGAATCTGTCGTGGTCTGTTACGGACGTAAAAAAGAGCGCGTCGCCGTGCTGGTGCCCTATGCCCAGTTTTCCGCGCAAGCCGGCAAGCGTCCGCTGGGCTTGCTCAAGGGCCGTGCCCGCTTTTCCGTCGGAAACGATTTCAAACTAAGCGACGAAGAGTTCCTGGCAGCGTGAATTATCTGCTCGATACACATGCCTTCTTGTGGGCCGTCTTCGCTCCGGAAAAGCTCAGTCGCAAGGCAAGGACAGTGATCGCCGACACCGGCCACACGATCCACCTGTCTTCCGTCACCTCCTGGGAAATCTCGCTCAAGTTTGCGCTGGGCAAACTGACGCTCGATGGCTGCACGCCGGAAAGTCTGGTCGGCGTCGCCCGCGAGATGGGGCTGACTCTGATCGCGCCAGATGCGAATGAAACCGCCAGTGCCCATCAATTGCCCCGCATCCCACACAGTGACCCCTTCGACCGCCTGCTGGTCTGGCAGGCCATCCAGCGACAGCATGTCCTGATTACCAAGGATGGCGAATTGCCGGCTTATACTGCGGCCGGCCTCAAGGTACTCTGGTAGAGCAAACACCGTGCTGTCAGCACCGACAACACCCACACTTGTCATTACATTGTCCGGACGCGATGATGGGGTCAATCGCAATCTAAGCAGATGCCCCATGACCACAGCCAGCCCCTCCAAGTCCGAGCGGATTGATGTCCGCGCCAGCGCACCGGTAAACGGTTGAGTTCAGGCAGTTACGAGCCGGTTCGCAAACTGGCCGGCTCGGACACCGTCGAGACTCAAGCCTCTGAGGATGCCTTCTTCAGAATTTCATAGAGCTCGTCCTTGAGGGCGAGCTTTTCTTTCTTCTTAGCCTCAATGGCAAATTGGCTGGCGCCGGGGTGTACGGTCTCCATGTTCTGGATCTCCTGATCGAGTGCATTGTGCTTGTCGAAGAGACGCGTGAAGTGGTGATCCTTGTGCTTGAGCTGGCTGATGAGGTCACGAAACTCGGGGAACATAGGTGTCCTTTTCGTTAAAGAATGGCCCTACTCTAAACCCATTGGGGGGTGGCAGGAGGCCAGGCCGCGGCAAATGTTGCGGTTTATTGATTTGGCTCAGAGAGGGGATGCTCTGTGCAAGTCTGCCAGCCAGGCCGCCAAAATGTCCTGTACTCACTTGCTCATGGCTGAAGGGAAGTCGGTCTTCATTGAAGAGTACGCCCGGTTCCCGTAGACGATCTCACGTTACCGCGAGTAGGGCACGTGTAACGCAAGGGACAGCGCGCGAACACTAATTCTCATCGGCTTGATGTAGTCCTCTAGAAAAACTTCGATCACCACGTCAAATGGTCCGTTGGGTCCCCACTTAAAAGATAGTCGCAACCGCTGATAACGCCCAGTCGTCAAAGGCCCCTGCGTATCAGCGCAAGCAAAGGACCTGCAAAGCATTGCAGGGTCTGAGGCAAAATGGTGTCTGGCATGAATCCCCCGGCACTTGACATGAATGATTCCCTAATGAAGACGGTTGTCCAAAAGTTCTATGCTGATGTGTGGAACAAGCACGACAAGTCCGTCATTCCCTTGCTGCTTCAGTCTGACTTCACATTCAGAGGTTCTCTCGGTCCTACCAAGACTGGACACGCCGAGTTTGCGGAGTACGTTGATTTTGTCCACCAGGCCCTTGGTGCATACCAATGCGACATTCTTGACTTAGTAGAGGAGGGCAACCAGTGTTTTGCCCGAATGCGATTTTCAGGAACCCACCGTGGCGACTTTATGGGTTTCAAACCCACTGGAAAGCAGGTCGAGTGGTTTGGCGCAGCGCTGTTTTCGTTCGAGGAAGAGTTGGTCGCTGACCTCTGGGTGCTCGGCGATGTGAATGGGTTGTTACAGCTGCTAGAGCGCAACAGCGAGTAAAGCAGTAATGCGCGCTGTGGGTCGAAAGCCGTCCTATGAAGTGGAAATTAGTTTGCATCCGTGGCATTCTGAGAACCGGCGCATAAATCTCGCTTCCTAGAACTCGTTCAAGGCGTATCGCACCATCATTGCCGATATCGGCGCTTTCCAACCATACCAGGCCAGATACCAATAAAAGCGGTTGTAGAGGAATCCATGCGCCGAGGTTGCCACCCGATAGGTCGAGCCATTGCTGGGGGTATTCTGTCAATACCAAGCGAATGCGTCACTAATGTGGAAATTAGAATTGAGGCGCTGGCCTTTCTGGGTTTTGAAGGTGGCAATCCAGGCCAGGAATTACGGTGACAGTTTACTTAATTCCCTTCGGGAATTAAGTAAACTGTCACCGTAATTCACGGTAAAACTTAGCCACTGTGGCGCCTTTAGAAAAAGGACTGATTCAAGCTGAAAAAAATCCGTGGACCGGGTTTGCGATCAATACTCGCGACATAGGTATTGGGGTTAGCTAGCATCGTTTCAATACTCAAGCCTTTCGGGGTACGAATTCGAAAACCGACGGCTGTTGAGGAAATCGAACCAGAGCTCTGTGGCGTCTCGGAAGTGGGATTTGCAATTCGCGTTGCGCGCGCGAAATCATATGAAGCAAACAGCTGCAGGCTCGAATTCTCTGGTAAACCCAGCGTGGCAGGATTGGCGTAATTCCATCGTATTTCACCCAGCACACCAAAGCCTCGCTCGCCAGACAAAATGCCGCCATCATAGCCGCGCCCGATTCCTACCCCCCCAAAAAACGTTTGATCCCCGGAAAGCAAGATGTCATTCGCATCTTGGGCCTGTGCCAGCAGCGATAGGCTAAACCGGTTTGGTAGCGACTGCTGACGAGAGATCGAGAGGGTTTGTTTCTGAAACCGCTGGCGAAATCCTTGCGCGGACGAGAGTGGGGCTTGGGAAGGGCTCAAGGAGCCAAATGCATCCAGCCCCTGAAATATACTGAGGCTCGCCTGGGTGCTGCCGCCCCCAAAACCAGATTGCTGGTAACTGAGCGCGACTTCGGCAACGCTCGAGCGATCATGTGAGATAGCTATTCGTTCGGGTGTGCCATGGTTTAAAAAAGCTTCGCTTTCATTAATTGAAAGTCCCGCATCCAAAAAAAAAGAATGCCGCACTGTTCGTAGCAGCGGCATGCGCAGTCGGGGGCTTAGCGACCAGCTTTCGCTGTAAATTCTCAGACTTTTTATAGATCCCGCGGGTCTCGCGATCGCGGCCAGCGTTCCAATCGATAACACACTGCCGGACGATCCCACCGGCCTTGAATAAGAGAGGGTCACCGCGTGCAGCCGATCGAACCCGAACGCCGAATTAGAGAGCCCTACCCCGAGCGAGCCGAGCTGCTCGAACGGACGCGGTACCGTTGCGTTGACCGACATTCCCCAGGGGCCAATGAACTTTGAGCCAAAGTTGTTTAAGCCAAGGCTGTAGCTGACCTTTTGCGGCGGGGACAGGGTGACCACGAGTTCTGAGGAGCCGAGCACTGCACCTGGCCGAAGGGTACCCGTTGCCCCCATCCCCGGAAGGTCGTTCAGAATCAGCAACGCTTGCTCCAAAGATCTCAGATCAATTGGTTTCTTATCAACGACCTTTGAGATGATGCGCTCCACAAGGCGGCGGTCCGGACCGTCTGTGCCGTCCACAAACGCCTCGCTGATAAAGCCCTCAATAATCTGGACGGTAAAGACACCATCTTTGACCTGCTGCGGCGGAATCAGCACCCTGGTGAGAAAAAACCCATCTTTGCGATAGCGGTCCTCCAGAAGCCGAACTCGTTCCCGAAATGCTTCCAGGGAGATTCTCTGACCAAAAAGCGGCTGAAAAAGCGCCAGCATTTCCTGCTCGGAGTAGCGCGTACCACCGTCGAATTTGACGCCTTTTAGTTCAAATTCGAGTTCATCGACTGCGCGCGGCGTTGCTGACTTCTCCGGTGACTGAATCCGAAGGTCAAACTCGGGTAGCCGCGGCAAGGGCACCGGGACCCGCATCCGAGAGGTATCTGCATCGGGCGGGATCAGCCGTGGTTGGGCTTGTGTATCTGTGGCAGTGGCCCAATAGGCCAGAGCAATGCCCGTAAGGGTTAGGGCAACGCGAGGCGATGTCTTCTTGCAGGCATTATTCAAATTAAAGTCGATCTTCAACCCAGTCCTTCGGTAATGTTTGAGGGTTTGCGAGCTACTTTTTCTCGGTCCCCAAGGCAGCACTTCTCATGCTCTCAAGAATCGCATCTGCCTGCGCAATGCAGCCTTTTTCCAGCAGCCAAGCTACCAAGACAACAGGGTTATCGACCGCCTTAGGGATGGCGGAGAAACTAATGGCGTGCTCCTGCTGATCGATATTTACCAACATCGTTGTCATGCCCTGAAAGCGTGACAGTGGCGGCATTCGCATCTGCGCCTCCCCAGCCTTCCACTCAAAGTCAGCGCGCCATGAGCGATCGGCGGCAAAGATGACAAAAGGCAGGGTCTGATCGGACTCGGGCCGCCACATGACGGGCACTTCGCCTTCTTGCAGGCATCGCTGGCCGGGGCGGGTGACGTCCACAAGCCAAGGCGAGGGAAGTTTTACTGAGCCGGCACCAGAGCGAACGACACCGATTGAGCTGGTGCGGGCATCTCGCGAGGCAATCAGCACGGATAGTGCTTGTTTGGGATCGGGTGCGCCAGCAGCAGCATCCATCAGCGGGCCATTGAACGGCCCACGCCGGGTAACGGTCTTTCCGTCTGGCCCGATGACCACGAGCCGCTCGCCTTCCTTCAGGCTTATGCTCTGGGTACTGTCGACCGAGCCACCGACTTTAAAGGCTGTTCCTCGGGACTCCATGATCACCATCGGTGCGCTTAACGCCAGTGACGGAAGCCCGCCGAGACAGAGCATTGGTGCGATTGTGAGCAGCCGCAGCAACCGAGGTAACAGTCTGGCAATCGAATCCATGAGCGGTCTACCTTGGCGTATTGCCCGGCCCTGCCGGGGTGGGTGTGGTCGATACAGCGGCCGCGACCGCGGTGCCGCGAGGCAGCGGGAGAGTAATGTCAGCCGCGCCGTCACCCACCAGCACAAAGGCACCCCAGAAAAATGGATGCGCTGTCTTTTCGGAACCGATCAATCGACGTTGCGCAACTTGAAGCGAAGGACTGATGCCTTGATTGAGATCCTCTCCTGCCGATTCAAAGAGACTAGACATCAGCTGAGTGGTGGCTGCTGAGGGTACCTGCCAGTGACTGACCAGCAGACTTCGGGCGCCGGCGAAGAAGAAGGACTCTGCCAATCCCGAAAGTGCGTCGCCGCCGAAGCGCCCGCCTGCACCAGCGGTATTACATGCCGAGAGCACCACCAGGTCTGCATTGACCCGCATAGAGGCAATCTCACTGGCCTCCAGCAGCCCGTCGTTCTGGCGATCAGTGGACTGGTCTGGTGGTGTGAGTATGAGTCCCGGCTCGGTCTGACATTTCAGCTCCCCCGGCAGCAGCCCATGGGTGGCAAAGTAAAGGACACGATAAGTATCAAGCGACTGATTGCGAAAGGCCTCCTCGGTCGCGTTGCGGCCCACCAGCAGATGGTCTTTTCCGGTCACACCAAGGGCGCGGCTCACCGATGCAATCTCGCTCTCGGTATCGGGCAGGGGCAAAA
>VGHK01000062.1 GCA_016868305.1 Betaproteobacteria bacterium
GAAATCTCACCCGACAAAAGAGTACCTATGAGGAGATGCTGGCACGCGATCAACCCGATATGCCGGTCTATACCCGCGACGGCAATGACTACACAGTAGGGGCGTCACAGCTATTACCGAGCGGCGCCACGCTCGAGCTAAAGACGAGTCTTTCGCCGTTTATTACGAGCGTAGAGAAACTCAATGATGCGCGCCCACCGGGTGTAGACAACAATCGTGGAACCATAGGCTTTAGCCTAAGCCAGCCTCTGCTTAAAGACTTCGGCCCGATGGTTACAAACGCCCGCATTCGGGTTGCCGAAATCGAGTCAAAAGGGGCATTGGCCTCAAGCCTCGAGGTGGAGTCCAATGTGTTGGTCGAGGGAATTCTTGGCTATCTCGACCTTGTCGTGGCGCAGCAACGTGTGACAACTGCACAGGAGCGCGTCCGTAACGGAGAGCGCCTATTGTCTGAGGCGCAGGCGCTCACACGCCAGGGGCGTCTCGCTGAGGCCGATGTCTGGGAGGTGGAGAGCGCGCTCGATCGTTATCGCTCAGCGCTGAGCGAATCCGAGCATGCGCGCTATGAGCGGGCAAATAAGCTTGCGACCATGGTTATGCGGGTGTCTGCGACCAGCGCCGTCCAGATTAGGGCGGAAGACGCCCTGCCGGCAAGATTCGCCGAGGTTCCCACGCATGAGAAAGCCTTACAGGTGGCCCTCGCTTCCCGCGAAGATCTAAAGCGGGCGAAGCTAGATCTTGAGCGTGAAGGGCTACAGTTGGCGTACGCCAAGAATCAGCGATTACCCCGTTTAGACCTTGTTGCGACTTACGGTATCAATGGGCTCGAATACTCCGCATCACGAGCGCTTGCTGTCTCTCGCATGAAGGACTACCCGAGTTGGACTCTGGGCCTTCAACTCACTTTTCCTCTCGAAAACCGGCAGGCTAAGGCTGATTTCGCGGCTGCGAGCCTACGGCAGAAAGATGCACTTTTGGCACTGAAGGCATTGGAGGTCGGAATCGCCAATGACGTGGATACCAGTCTTAAGCTGCGGCAGAGTGCACTCGAGCGCTGGGGCTGGTGGCAGGCAAGTGCAGCCCGTGAGGCCCGGCATGTGGCGGTTGAGCGCGAAAAGTTTCGCGCAGGGCGCAGCGATATTCGGGAGGTCCTTCTTCGCGAAGAACGCCTCATTAATGCCCAACTGGCGGCGATCGAACAGCAGGCCAGCGTGGTGAAGGCAGAAGCGCTTTTGCAGGCTTCGCAGGGCGTTCTTCTGGAGCAGTACGGGCAATGAGGGCTGTCTATGCCGCTCTTCTCATCGCAGCCTCTCTCTCTTTTCTGCCGGGCTGGTCTTGGGCCCAAGCCGGTGCGGTTGCGCCTGGGTTCACCCAGGCCTCGAAAGATCTTAAGCTCAGCATGTCTGCCGCGGGGCGGGTGGAGGTGGTGTTGGTCCGGGAAGGGGACCGCGTGAGGCCTGGCCAGATCCTTCTCTACCTGGAGCGCGATGCCGAGAAGCTTGAGGTAGAACGTCGCCGATTGATTGCGCAGGATTCCGCAAAACTTCAAGAGATCAAGCAAAAAGAGAAAACGCTCCTCGAGCAGGTGACCGCCGCGCGGGCCCTTTTAGAATCTGGCGGACTTTCTCGCAAGCAGGTGGAGGATGAAGAGATTGCCTATCGGGCGGCAGTCTCCGAGCGTGAGGGTTTGGAGGTCGCAAAGAAGCGCGAGCAGGTAGAGCTTGCGTTGGCCGAAGATGCCTTTGAGAAGCGCCATCTGCGGTCTCCTATTGACGGCATGGTAACGAAGATCGCCTTTCGTGAAGGCGAGAGTATTGCCCCGCACGAACCCGTGATCGCGGTGGCAGACATCAGTCGCGTGCGTTTTCTGGGTACGGTCACGCCCGAGCAGAGCCGTCGCATCAAGCTCGGGTCGAGCGTAGAAATTCAGCTTGGCACAGACACAGGCGCGGTTTCGCGTAAGGCACGCATTGTCTTCATTTCCCCCGTGACAGATGCCGCCAGTGGTCTGGTAGAGGTCATAGCGGAGTTTGGCAATCGTGATGGCTCGATTCGACCAGGTATCTCTGGTCGGCTGGTCTTTTAACCCCATGTACTCGCCACGTACGCCATGAACGCCTCTGCCGAGACCCCTGTCGTGTTGCGTGCGCCCGATGCCTTCGCATCGGCATCGCTCTTCACGCTCTTGGATTTCGACGGCGACCTTCCGGCATTCTGGGACTTGTTTCTCAAGGCGGTGGCATCAAGCCTGCCTGCCCGACGACTGGTGTTGCTGCGCTCGTATGCAGGGCAGCCCTGGCATGCCTTTCATCAGTGGCCTGCCGAAACTAGCGGCAATGCCGATGAGGCGCGCCTTATTATTCAGCAGCTCTCCCGCATTCCGCAGGACCTGCGCCCTGGTCCTGTAAAGATCGATAACACCGGCCTTCCCGGTCTTCGCGAGGGCGCTTTCACGGTGGTTTTCACCCCTTTACCCGCTTCGCCCAATACCGCCTCGGCGATGGTGGTTGTGCTGAATAAAGAGACCGTTGGTGCGCAGTCACTGCCCATGGGACTGCCTCCATTGCTCAATCTGTTGGCAGACCTTCCGGCCCGGTGGGCCCAGGCAAGCGCGGGCCGAGCCCCGCCTGCGAGTCGCCCTTGGAGCGTGGGTAGCGAGATGGTGGCTGAGTCACCGTCTGCAGGGCACCCCAGCCACGACTTCTCGGCCGCCCAGCGACTGCATGATATTTTGCAGTCGTGTATTCGTCTTGGCGAAGAAACGCGGTTTATGAAGCTGGCCTTCTCGCTCTGCAATGACATCGCGGGGCGTCTTGAGGCAGATCGTGTCTCGTTAGGCTGGATTGATGGCCACTACGTGAAGCTCATGGCGATGAGCCAGATCGAGAAGTTTGACCGCAAGTCTGCCTTGGCCCGATCGCTTGAGTCAGCTATGGAAGAGGCGGTGGATCAGGAGGCGGTGCTTGTCTACCCCGGGCCTGCGGGCGCTTCTTCAGGCTTTGTGGTGCGCGCCCACGAAACCTACGCCCAGGATGCCAATGTTGTTGCCTTGACCTCCATACCCATTGGCCGCGGCGACGCGATTGAGGCGGTTCTTACCGTGGAATCGTCTCGCGGCGCACTGACGGAGGCGCAGATCTGGGAGCTGCGCATGCTCACCCAGGGGCTGGCCCGTGCCCTGGTCGATCTGCGCGATCGCGATCGCTTCTGGGGTATTCGGCTCTGGGAGGGGCTGCGCAAAAACGCCGAAGGACTCTTAGGGGCCCAGCATACAGGCTGGAAACTCTTAGGCACGTCGGTGCTGCTCTTTCTCCTGGCGACGCTGGTCATTCCTTGGTCGTATCGGGTAGATGCAGCGATTGCGATTCGTAGCAAAGACCTGATCTTCATGCCCGCACCTTTTGATGGCTATCTGAAGGCCGCTTACGTGGATGTCGGCGATTCTGTGCGACCGGGAGACTTACTCGTTGAACTCGATACGCGCGACCTCACCCTCGAGGCGTCGATGGCCCAGGCCGAGATGCTGCGGTATACCCGCGAGGCAGAAAAGGCCGTTGCCACCCGTAACTTGGCGGAGATGCAGATTTCTCTCGCGCGCCAGCAGCAGGCCGAGGCGCGTCTGGGTCTGATTCGTTTTCAGCTCGACAATGCGCGGGTGCTGGCGCCCTATGCGGGCGTTGTGGTCGAGGGGGAGTTAAAGAAAAATTTGGGCTCGCCCGTACGCAAGGGAGACCTTCTCCTAAAGCTCACCCAGTCTAATGAGACCTATCTGGAGCTTGAGATTGATCAGGCCGATATCCATGAGATTGCGAAGGGCACTTCGGGAGAGTTTGCCCTTGTAGGCCGCCCCGAAGAAAAGTTTTCCCTGGTGATCGATCGCATCGACCCGGTTGCCGTCACGCAAGAGGGCCGCAATGTCTATCTCGCACGTGCGGTGGTCAAAGACCCCCCTGCGGATTGGTGGCGGCCGGGGATGGCAGGCACCGCCAAGCTTGATGCGGGTGACCACAGCCTGCTCTGGGTGATGACCCACCGTACGGTGCGCTTCCTACGAGAGATGTTCTGGATATGAGCCTCGAAGAAGCCAGCGGCCGAACTTTTAGCGATTCGTGGCATCGGGTTGCTACGGTACGGGTCTGCCTGCGTGGCAGCGTTGCGGCGCATCGCCAGTCGTTTCAGGGGCAGGGCTGGGTCATTCTGCATGACCGCTTAAGTAGCGACTGGTATCGGGTCTCGCCTGATGCTTACCATTTTTTGTCTCGGCTCGATGGCCAGCAGACGGTCGAAGAGGTCTGGGAGGCGTCGATCTCGGCAGACCCGGAGCGCGCCTTGACCCAAGAAGAAGTCGTGCAGCTCTTGGGCCAGTTAAACCTCTCGAACCTTTTGCAGTACGACGCCCAGCCCTCCGACGAAAGTCTTTTTGATCGGCTGATCAAGCGCAAGTCAAAGGAGCGCAAAGCGCTCATGATGGGCTTTCTGGCGATCAAGATCCCTTTATTTGATCCCGACCGGTTTCTGAATCGGTCTTTGCCAGCGATTCGCCTGATCTTTAGCCGTTGGGGGCTTTTCGTCTATGTGGCTCTTTTGCTTTGGGGGGCGAAGGCGCTCATCGATGCCTCTGACCGACTCTTTGATCAGTCTGCTGGGCTTCTCGCCCCGAGTAACCTGGGGCTTCTCTATCTGGGCTTTCTGGTCTCGAAGGCCCTGCATGAAATCAGCCACGCAGCAGTCTGCAAAAGATTTGGCGGCGAGGTGCACACCCTGGGGGTGATGCTCTTGATCTTCGCCCCGATGCCTTATGTAGACGCCTCAGCCACCTGGGGTTTTAGAAGTAGAACCGAGAGGGTGATGGTGGGGCTGGCGGGTGTGGCCGCAGAGCTTGCTCTGGCTGCGGTGGCCGCTATTCTCTGGGCAAACACTGCGCCCGGCACGTTTAATTCGCTGGCCTACAACGTTATTTTTGTGGCCAGCGTATCAACGCTCGTCTTTAACCTGAATCCGTTATTGCGGTTTGATGGGTACCACATGCTGGTAGACCTCATTGAGATGCCCAATCTCTTCCAGCGTTCGCGTGACCAGCTGAAGTACCTTGGAGAGCGTTATCTATTGCGCTTGCCGCAGGCCCAGCCGGCGGCGAGAACGCCGCGCGAGGGGGTACTGCTTCCGCTCTATGGGGTTGCAAGTATTGTCTATTGGCTTCTGCTCATGTCGACCATCGTCTTTTTCATCGCAGAGGAATATCTCGACCTGGGTCTGGCCTTAGCCATCCTCTTGGTCATCTTCTCGTTCGTAGTGCCGCTCGGAAAGTTTCTGAAGTACCTAGCCACAGGCCCCACGCTGGCAGACCATCGGGCGCAGGCGGTCTTCTCTACGGTGGCGATTATTGCGGTGGTGATGGGCTTTCTTTCGCTTGTGCCTCTGCCAGACCGGGTGCGGGTCACTGGCGTGGTACAGGCGCAGGCCTCTCAGCAAGTACACACAGGCACCGAGGGCTTCTTAGTAGAACTTCTCGCCCGGCCGGGCAGCACGGTGGAGGCTGGTCAGCCTCTGGCCCGCCTCTCAAACCCTTCGCTGGATTTTGAGATTCGCTCGGTGGAGATGCAGCTCTCAGCGCTGGTTGCACAGGAGATTCGTGCCGTGGCTACCGCAGTGGCCGACCTCGCCGCCATTTCCAAGCAGAAGACCGCGGTGGAAGAGAGTCTGCACGATCTGCATCAGCGGCGTGACGCGCTCATCTTGCGTGCGCCACTCTCGGGCACCTGGGCGGCACCGCAGCTGATCGATGCCCAGGGGCAATGGTTTGCGCGTGGGTCAGCCCTGGGCACCGTGGCGCAACTCGGCGAATGGAAATTTATTGCCGTTTTGCCGCAGGTTGCCAGCCATGTGTTTAAAGAAGAAATTCAGCAGGCAGAGGTGCGCCTTGTGGGGCAGGAACAGCACAACCTCTTTACGGAGCCCGCACGGGTGATGCCCTTCGAGCAGGGCGCACTTCCTTCGGCTGCCCTGGGTATGGCAGGGGGCGGTCTGATTGCGGTTTCGCCTTCTGACCCGCAGGGCCTCGTGGCTGCCGAGCCTTTCTTCCGGATCGAGGCCGCGTTTGGGCCGGGTTTTCAAGGGCTGACCGATCGGGCCGTGCGGCTCTCACATGGGCAGATTGGCACGATGCGCCTCACCCTCTCGTCGCGGCCACTCTTGGCCCAATGGACCCGCGATGTTCGCCAGTTCCTGCAGCGGCGGTTCCGCGTATGAACGCCGCGACGCCTATAGAACTCTTACACGCCCCACCGTCAGGCGTGCGGTCGTTTGCGTTGGAGTCGGCGCACCGGCTCCGTGATCTAGAGAAGCTTCCCGAAGGATTGGATGCCATCTGGCTGAAGGCGCATGGCTGGATACGTCGCCTCGGGCGTCGTCGGAAGCTGCTTGAGAAACAGGCAGACCTCGCGGAGCAGTACTGCGGGCGACTGGCAGATCTTACCGATGACGAACTTGCCGATCGTCTTGCGGGACTGCGCGGGTTGTTGCGGCGCGACCCCCTTCAGGCCAAGGGACAGTTGGCCCAGGCCCTTGGCGCCGTGGGGCAGATGGCACAGCGGGTGATTGGCCATCGCCCCTACAAAGTGCAGTATTGGGGCGCGTTGGCAATGCACGCAGGCTGCCTTGCCGAAATGGCCACAGGGGAAGGCAAGACCCTTACCGTGGCACTGGCCGCGATTCTCTCGGGATTTACGGGGCGGCCTTGTCATGTCATTACCGCCAACGACTACCTGGCAGAGCGCGACGCCCAGACCATGATTGCGCTCTTTGATGCCTGTAAGGTCTCGGTGGCCTCGATTACCGCAACCGTCGACCACGACCTGCGACCAGCGCGGTATCTGAATGATGTGGTCTACGTCACGGCCAAGGAGCTGCTTGCCGATTATCTGCGCACGACGTTGGTCACCCGCGCAGGACAGTCGCCGGCCCAGAAGGCCTTTGAGGACTGGATCTTGGACTGCCTGCAGGCCGCATTGCGCGCTGGAGGTGACGACAATGTCGCCCGCCCAACGCATCCACCCGGCTTGTTGGGGCGTGGGCTTCACACGGTCATTATTGATGAGGCCGACAGTGTGCTGATTGACGAGGCGGTAACCCCCTTAATTCTCGCCGCTCCGCGCGAGAGCCGGGGGCTGCCGCAGGCGGCCGAAGTGGTTTCGCATCTTGCTCAGCAGCTCACGCTAGGGGCGGACTATGAGCGGGCGGCCCGGGGGAAGACAGTGACCCTCCTCGCATCGGCCCGGCAACGACTGCTCGAGGTTGCGCATCAGATTCCCGAGGTCTGGCGACCCGCGGCCCGACGTGAAGAACTACTGCGCCAGGCCCTGGTCGTGCGCGAGTTTTTCTTCGCAGGAAAACATTATGTGGTGGACGACGGTGAGGTGGTCTTGCTTGACGAGTTCACCGGGCGGCTGACCCCCGGGCGCACGTTGACTGCGGGGCTGCATCAGGCCATCGAGGCCAAAGAGGGTCTCGAGATCACTGCGCCCAATGAGTCGATGACTCAGATGAGTTTCCAGTCTTTCTTTCGGCGATTTCGCCGTATGGGGGGCTGCACTGGAACGGCCATTGAGGCCTATGACGAACTCTGGGCGATTTATGGGCTGCAGGTGATGCCCATGCCGACCCATCGCCCCCGTCAGACGCGATATCTGCCTGCGGTCTTGCATCAGACACAGGAGGCGAAGTGGCACGCCGTGGCGCAAGAGGCGCTCGCATTGCAGGGCTCTGGGCGACCAGTCCTTATTGGTGTGCGTTCGGTTCTTAGTAGCGCCCTTTTGGCGGAGAAGATTCAGGCGCTGGGCCTCTGCCCCAGTGTGCTCAATGCCCTCTCGCATGCCGATGAGGCGGAGATTGTTGCCAAGGCAGGGCAGCGCGGTGCTGTGACGATTGCCACGAATATGGCGGGGCGGGGCACCGATATTAAGCTCGGTGAAGGCGTCGTCGCCATGGGCGGGCTGCATGTCATTGTCGCGGAGATCAATGAGTCAAAGCGTATTGATCGACAGCTCGCGGGCCGATGCGGTCGGCAGGGCGATCCTGGCTGTGTCTCGGTGCACCTGAGTCTCGAGGATGATCTGGCGGTGGCGCAGATTCCAAAGTCTGTCCACCGACTCTTGCTGCGTCCTCAGGCGGCACGCTGGGCCCCTATAGTTTTCCGTTGGGCGCAGTGGCGTGCTGAGGCTCGGGCCTATCAGCGACGGGTGGGGGTGTTGCGCAACGACGATTGGCTCGCTTCTGCCTTACCTTTTCACAGCGGGCCCAGTAAAGCAAGGGTGGCCTCATGACCGGTACATTCACGCCGCTTACTGCACATTTGTCTGCGATGGTGGGTCTCGCCAGGCAACAAACGCCGCTTGGCTGGGAAGCCTCGATCCGTATTGGCCCTCAGGGCGTATCGCCATGGCGTTATCTGGTGGGGTTTGCTCATGATGGGGCCCCGACCGCTTTTCTCGATTCGTTTCTTGCAGAGCAGGCCATGCCGACTGCATTTAGCGACGCATTTGCTGCCTGCCTGCCGTGGACTGCCTCGATACTCTTTTCGGTGGCCCCGTCGCGCAGCGACACAGAGCTTCGGGTCTATCAGGAATATGTCGCCGATGCCGCCTCTGAGGTCGCCATGCGCGGCTTCAAGTGGCTTGCTGCAGGAAGCGGGGTTCGTGGGCAAGAAGGGGAACGCATGACGGACTATCGCGCATCTCCTGCCACTACGTCGTTCGCGGAGATGGCTGCCTATCCGCAGGAACTCCAGACGTTCTTGCGTGCTGCCTTGCAGTGGCAGAACACCACGCAGGTAACGCCGAATCCTTCTCTATTGTCGTCTGTGGTTCTTCGGTCCACGGAGGGGCAGGGCGCGCGTGATGCCCTGAGCCTTCGATTCACCCATACACAACAAGCCCTCAGCGTTTGCGTTGCCGAGGTTCGTCTTCTGGCCTTGACTTGGGGCTACAGCGTCTCTGCCCTGTCGCAGCTTGACGACATGCTGCACCAAGTCTCAGACCGCCTTCTCAACTGGGTATCGGTCGGTCTCGATACCCGGGGCCTTCCTTTTATTTCTCTGTATTTCACTGCCACCGAAGACGATGTTTTGGTGGCAGCTTCGCATTCTCACAAGAGAGCAGCATGACCACTGGTAAAAATCGGCGTTGGGCCAACTGGCGCCCTCAGGCAAATTATAAAAAGAACCGCGTTCAGGTTGAAAAGCTCGAAGACCGGATTCTTTTGTCTGCCGACCCGCTCGTAAAGCTCGATAAGAACCACAACGACGATCCCATCGCCGCCGATAACGTCAAACTTTCGCTGAAAAAGCCGTCTGCCAGCTCGTACGACCTTAACCTGTTGTCTCGCGGTGGCGGTACCGTCATCGATCTCACCAAAGACCCTACCCAGAACAGTCAGTGGCTCACCTGGGATGCCACTGGACAGCGGATGCGGCTCACGCAGATCGCATCAAATCTCTTGATTGATCTGGGAGATAAAACCACCGCGCTACGCCTCTTCACCAACGCTGACGGTCGGTTGCAGCTTCAGGCCGACAACCTCTACGACTTGGTACTGAATGCGCCCACGACGCTCTTAGGGATTCGCGGGGGTGCGGGTACGGATACCTTCACCGTGGAAGATTTTG
>VGHK01000063.1 GCA_016868305.1 Betaproteobacteria bacterium
GGCGCTGGGGGTGCATGATTTTCAAACTTTGTAAACTGTCCCAGGAAGGTAAGTCGCACCGTTCCAATAGGGCCATTGCGCTGCTTACTGATAATGATCTCAGCGACACCCTTGTCGGGCGATTCGGGGCGATAGACCTCATCGCGGTAGATAAACAGAATCACATCTGCATCCTGTTCTATCGAACCACTCTCCCGCAGGTCACTCATAACAGGACGTTTGTCAGTGCGTTGCTCAACGGTTCTGTTGAGCTGCGATAGCGCAATAACTGGGCAGTTCAGTTCTTTGGCAAGGCTCTTGAGCGACCGGGTAATCTCAGAGATCTCGCTCACCCGGTTCTCACCGGTACTTGTTCCGCTCATGAGCTGAATATAGTCGACCACAATAAGCCCAAGGCCGCCGGCCTGGCGGGCAAGTCTTCGAGACCGCGACCTGAGCTCAAGCGGGTTTAAGGCGGGGGTCTCGTCAATAAACACAGGCACGCCCTTCATGCGTTCGAGTGCATGGGTAAGCCTGTCCCAGTCTTCATCAGCGAGCCGTCCGGTGCGCAGCCGCTGGGCATCGATACGGCCCACCGAACAGATCATGCGCAGGGCAAGCTGTTCCGCCCCCATTTCCATACTAAAGACGATGATGGGAAGCCCCTGATCGATAGCGACATGCTCGCCAATATTGAGGGCAAAAGAGGTCTTTCCCATGCTGGGACGACCCGCAACAATGATCAGGTCTCCGCCATGCATCCCCGCTGTCTTCTGGTCAAGATCAAGAAAGCCGGTGGGCACTCCTGTTACATCGGAGGGATTCGGATTATTGGCGAGCTCGTCAATGCGGCGGGCTACCGCTTTGATAACCTGGTCGAAGGAGACAATGCCCTGGCGACCACGCGACCCTTCTTCCCCAATGCGAAAAATCTTGGTCTCGGCCTCATCAAGAATCTGTCGCGTCTCGCGGCCCTCGGGGTTTAATGCCGAAGTGGCAATCTCATCGCTGACACCCACCAGCTGCCGCAGGATTGCCCGGTCACGTACGATCTCGGCATAGCGGCGTATGTTGGCTGCCGAGGGTGTTTCCTGCGCCAGGCTATTGAGATAGGGCAGTCCACCTACCTCTTCGGACTGGCCAAGCTGCTGCAGCAGCTCAAAAACCGTGACCACATCGGCGGGCTTGGACTGATCAATGAGACGAGAGATCGCCCCAAAGATCTGCCGGTGGTCGGCGCGGTAAAAGTCCTCAGGACGAACCAGGTCGCCAATGCGGTCCCATGCCGTATTGTCGATTAGAAGGCCACCGAGAACGGCCGCCTCTGCCTGGGCAGAGTGCGGCGGCAGGCGAAGCGAAACGGTAGGATCGACTGCCATGACCATGCGGTCGGAACCGAAGAGAAAAGGCTAGGGGCTAGGCAGCCTCGCCAACAACACGCACCGTGATGGTGGATGCCACATCGGTGTGCGGGCTAACCTCAAGCGCAAACTCGCCGACTGCCTTTAAAGGGCCATTGGGCATGCGCACCTGGGCCTTGGCCACCTCTAGACCCTTGGCCTTTAATGCCTCCGCGATGTCAAAGTTGGTAACCGAGCCAAAGAGACGGCCATCAACGCCAGCCTTTTGCCGAATCTCCACCACTGTGCCTTCGAGCTTACCGGCAAGCGCCTGGGCCTGCGCTAGCTTTGCGGCCGCTGTCTTCTCCAGCTCGACACGACGCGCCTCAAACTCGGCAATGGCCGCCTGGGTGGCACGTCGGGCCATTCCCTGCGGAATGAGAAAGTTTCGGGCGTATCCATCTTTGACGCGCACCACTTCGCCAAGCATGCCAAGGTTGGCCACCTTATCCATAAGGATTACTTGCATGGAGGAACTCCTGATTAATGGTTGTCAGTAAAGGCCATGAGCGCGAGAAACCGGGCACGCTTAATGGCCGTGGTGAGCTGACGCTGATAGCGGGCGCTGGTTCCGGTGATGCGGGCGGGAATGAGCTTACCTGTTTCGGTGACAAAATCCTTCAGCGTGTCGATGTCCTTGTAGTCAATCTGCTCGACCTTGTCTGCGGTAAAACGACAGACCCGCTTTCGCTTAAACAAGGCCGACTGGGCGGGGCGACGAGGTTTTTTCTTGTCATAGGGTTTTTTTCCAAAAGCCATACTTAATCTCCAGTTTCAAATTCTGTTACGTTAAAAATCAATCCACTGACAGGTCGGGCGGCTGCTTCTTCGCGGCTTCGGGCGGCTGCTCGGGGGGCAACAAACCCCACAAGTACCAGCGCCTGACCAATCGGCTGCATTGAGAGCTGTTCTGCCACCGGCCCAACTGCCTTGACCGCGGTAAAGAAGGACAGCCTACGACGCGATGCCCCCTGGTCTACTTCTGAGGCATGCCATACCGTGCATTCGAGAACCGCCGCGCCCGTGGGGCTATACCGAAGCGGCTTCTTGACTGCCAGGCTGGCCTGAAGCACCAGACGATTGGGCAAACCTCCGCGAACCCTTTAATTACCAGCCGCGCCTTATCAGGCTGCCAACGACTCCGCAGCCACCTTACGGGCTTCTTCTCGCTGAATGACTTTGATCATGGGCGACAGGCTCGTCTCTGCCTTCTTCATTTTCACCATCAGATGGCGCAAGACCGCATCGTTGAAACGGAAGGCATGCTCAAGTTCGCCAAGCTCAGCTTGGCCGCACTCAACATTCATGAGCACGTAATGGGCCTTGGCGAGCTTTTCAATGGGATAGGCCAGCTGCCGGCGGCCCCAGTCTTCGAGGCGATGCACCTTGCCTCCCTGGCTGGCGATGATGGCGGAATATTTTTCGATCATTGCGGGCACCTGCTCGCTCTGATCGGGGTGAACAATAAAAACAACTTCGTAGTGACGCATGAACGTGACACTCCTTTTGCCTTGTGGTGAACGCCACCCCAAAGGCGCCTTAAGAACACCGGGCACGCATGTTTGGGTGTGGCAAGGAAAAAAACGTCCTAGTATAGCGCTACTAGGCCACCGGTGTCTTTAAGGGCCGCCCTGCCAGGTGTGCCAGCAAGTTGTCAGCCGCCAAATGGTTCATGGCGCCGCGCGTTGCCCGCGTGGCGCTGGCAATGTGCGGGGTGAGTACCGCATTATCGAGCTGGCAGAAGCCAGGCAAGAGTGCCGGTTCATTTTCAAAGACATCGAGCCCGGCAGCCCGAATCTGGCGAGCCTGCAGGGCAGCAAGCAGATCCGCATCGTTCACCACGCCGCCTCGGGCAATATTAATGAGGCAGGCGGTGGGCTTCATGAGTGCAAGCTCGGCCTTCGCAATCAGGTGATGGGTCTCTTGCGAGTAGGGCACTACCAAGATAACAAAGTCGGCACTGCGCAGCAGGGTCTCTTTGTCTACATAACGGGCAGCCTGTTCCTGCTGGGCCCGTGAACGGTTGTGATAAAGCACCTGCATGCCAAACCCCTGGGCACGACGGGCAATGGCAGCGCCAATGCGGCCCATGCCAATAATGCCAAGAGTACTTCCATAGACATCCACCCCGGTAATCTGGTCAAACGACCATCCTTTCCAGTGGCCCCCACGCACATACCGCTCTGCCTCGCCGATGCGCCGGGCCGTGGCCATGATCAAGGCCCAGCCAAAATCGGCCGTGGTCTCGGTAAGAACATCAGGGGTATTTGATACAGGAATGCCTCGGGCCCGGCAGGCGGCGAGGTCGATGTTATTCGTACCCACCGCGCCGGTAGCGATCATTTTCAGGCCCTGAGCAGCCGCCAGAATGTCCGCATCGATGCGGTCGGCTACGGTGCAGAAGAGGTACTCGCTAGGGGCGATGAGGTCAATAAGCTCCTGCTTAGACCGAGGCGTATCAGACTCTTGATTATGCGAGACCTCAAAATGGGCAATCAGGCGTTCAAGAACGTCCGGGTAAATACGGCGGGTAACCAGAAGGCGGGGACGGGCCATTATTCATTCTCCAAGATAATCAGGTGTACCCGGTAGGGGCCATGGGCGCCGAGAACCAGGGTCTGCTCAATATCGGCGGTGCGCGAGGGGCCCGAGATAAAGTTCAGCGCGCGCGGCATGGTAGCGCGCTCGCCCCGGAGCCGTACAAAAACGTCTTCCATGTAGGGGCAGATACGGGATGCGTGCACCAGCGCAATATGGGTCTCGGGGAGAAGGGTCATTGAGGCCGGTGTCTCTGGCCCTGAGACCATGGCAAGGGTGCCAGTCTCGGCAATGGCTGCAAAGCAGCCCGTAATTCCCACCAGATCGGGCGCTGGGTCGTCGCGCACGGGAGCCCGCCCCTCAACCTGCAGCCCAGACCCCGTCCAGTCGAGGCTGGCAAACGCAGGCCAGCAGACGGCACGGGGCGCAATGCCTTCGGCCCGAAGATACCGAGCCACCTCGCTGGGTACCATATCGCGCCGGGCAATTCGGGCAACGCTGGCCGAAAGCCTGCGCGACTGGGCCTCAAACCTTTCCACAAGATCGCCCATAAGCCGGGGCTGCGGACCCTCCGGGTGATAGGCCAGATAGGCCTGCGCGGCGCCAAGTTCGCGCTCGCGCACACTGGCCGAGTGGCCCTGGAGGGCGCGAATACGGGCGAGGATCTTGTCGCGACTCTGCTGGGTGTCCATAGATATTTCCTTATACCGCGTATGCCGGAGCAGGCCTACGGGAATAGCGCTACACTTTTTGAATTCTAGGCATTATTCACCAGATCCTTTGTAATCCCTTCGTAGAGACGCATTGCCATGACCCATGTTGTCACCGAATCCTGTATTAAATGCCGCTATACGGACTGCGTGGACGTCTGCCCCGTAGACTGTTTTCGCAAAGGTCCCAACTTCCTAGTAATCGACCCCGATGAGTGTATCGACTGCGCGGTCTGTATCCCCGAATGCCCTGTTAATGCTATCTACGCAGAGGAAGACGTGCCTGATAGCCAAAAGGATTTCATAGCAATCAATGTCGAGCTTTCCCGGGTCTGGCCCAGTATTACGCGGCTTGAAGCCCACCCTTCTGACGCCGATGACTGGGCCAAGGTGAAAGAAAAACGGCATCTTCTTGAGCGATAAAGTAGCCGTTCGGGTCACCGCCGTCTGGGCACACACCGACCATCTTTTTTCCTTTCGCACCGAGCGGCCCGAGGGCTTTCGGTTCACCCCGGGGCAGTTCGCCCGGCTCGGCATACCGCGCGAATCAAGCCAAGACCCCGCTGCGCAATGGATCTGGCGAGCCTATTCGATTGCCTCTGGGCCTTTTGACCCCTTCCTTGAGTATTACTCAATTATCGTGCCCGACGGGGCATTTACCTCTCGGCTGAGCCGGATGCGTGAGGGCGATACGCTGTGGATGGAGATGCAGAACCATGGGTTTCTCACCCTGGAGCGGTTTGCCCTTGCAGGAGACCTCTGGCTGCTGTCCTCGGGCACCGGGCTCGCCCCTTTTCTGTCTCTCTTGCAAGACCCCCTTACCTGGGAGTCATTTACCAAAATCGTTCTTGTGCACAGTGTTCGGTCTGCAGAAGAACTCGCCTATCGAGAACAGATTCTGGAGATTAGGCAGCATGAGGTCTTCGGAACATGGGCGGAAAAATTGCACTACCAGCCCGTCATCACCCGAGGCAATCCAGGGCCGATAACAGGCAGCCTGCAGGCCCGAATTCCCAGCCTGATTCGCTCAGGCGCGCTGGAAGAGGCTTGTGGTCAGGCGCTGACCTTGTCGGATTCCAAAATCATGCTCTGTGGCAACCCCGAGATGGTGGCAGATACCCGACTGGCCTTAAAAGAGCGTGGCTTTGTCTCGGCCCGATCAAATCGTCCTGGACAAATCGCAACGGAAAACTACTGGTAAAACCCTGATCAACTCTGCTATGGTCTGACGCTGATAAAAACAAGACTGGGAGCCCCGCTTGCTTTACCAACTACACGAACTGCAACGTGCCTTCCTGCACCCGCTGTCGCAGTGGGCGCATGCTGCCTCGCAGCTCTACACCAATCCCTACAGTCCGCTCACGTATTCCCCGCTGTCTAAGCGAATCGCCGCATCGCTTGACCTCGCCCACCGCATTGGCAAGGCCTACGAGAAGCCCGCGTGGCGCATCGGCGAAGTTGAGACCCCAGAGGGCAGGGTTCGGGTGCACGACCAGATCGAAACCGAGCGGCCCTTCTGCAGGCTGGTGCATTTTGAGAAGACGCTGGTCAGGTCCGGCAAGGCCATGGCCAATTCCGGCAGCAAGGTGTTCGTCGTTGCGCCCATGTCTGGGCATCATGCAACCCTGCTGCGGGATACTGTAAAGCGCCTGCTCTGTGACCACGATGTCTACATTACCGACTGGCTGGACGCCCGAATGGTTCCCCTGATCGAAGGGGCCTTTCACCTGCACGACTATGTGTCTTATGTACAGGAATTTATTCGAACCTTGGGCCCAGGGGTCAATGTGATCTCTGTCTGTCAGCCCACCGTGCCGGTCCTTGCAGCAGTGTCACTGATGGCCAGCGATGATGAGCCAACCCAGCCTACCACAATGATTATGATGGGCGGGCCGATAGACCCGCGCGAGTGTCCGACTGCGGTAAACAACCTTGCCACCAAGAACAGCTACAAATGGTTCGAGCGCAACATGATCTACACCGTGCCGCAGCGTTATCCGGGCTACCTGCGTAAGGTCTACCCAGGATTTCTGCAGTACGCAGGCTTTATTGCCATGAATCCCAGCCGGCATGCCACTTCGCACTACGACTACTTTGAGCACCTGCTCATTGGCGAGGACCAAAGCGCTGAGGCCCACCGCGAGTTCTACGATGAATACAACGCGGTACTCGATCTGTCTGCCGACTTTTACCTCGAGACAATTCGTACCGTGTTCCAGGAACACCTTCTGCCGCGTGGCCTATGGGACGTAGAAGGAAAAAGGGTTCGGCCACAGGACATTCGCAGAACCGCGCTACTGACCATCGAAGGCGAGCTTGATGACATCTCGGGCATTGGTCAGACCAAGGCGGCCCACAAGCTCTGCACTGGTATCGCCAACGACCGACACGACCATTACGAGGTACCGGGAGCAGGCCACTACGGCATATTTAGCGGAAAGCGTTGGCGTAACCTGGTTGCGCCCAAAATCACCGAGTTCATCAGCCGACATGCCCAGTCATCAGGAAGAACCCGAGGCGCAGACAGGTCTGAGGCAGCCTGAGGGCAGCCCCGAAGCAGAACGTCTTGCTTCTCTCATTAATCAGATTGATGCCCTGCTGCCCCAGACCCAGTGTCAACGCTGTGGATACACGGCCTGTCGGCCCTATGCTGAGGCAATAGTCGAGGGGCGCGCATTAATTAACCGCTGCCCTCCGGGCGGGCACTTGGGCATAGCAAAGCTGGCTGCCATTACTGGAATGCCTGAGATACCACTTGACCCAGACTGTGGCCAAGAGGGGCCCATCCAGACCGCTGTGATTGACCCCCAGCGCTGCATAGGATGCACACTGTGCATCGCGTCCTGTCCGGTCGACGCCATTATCGGTGGGTTCAAGCAGTTGCATCAGGTGATTGCAGAAGACTGCACTGGGTGTGGGCTGTGCCTGCCCCCCTGCCCTGTCGACTGCATCGACATGGTGGTGCCAAGGCCTGCAGTGGTATGGGATGCGGATAGGGCATCTGCCGCGCGCGGCCGCTTTCTTGCCCGCCAGGCAAGACTTACCCAGCCCACCAAGCAGGCACTGAAAGACAAGCCGGGCATCACGCAAAAGCAGAAGGCAATTCTGGCCGCGGCCCGGGCTCGCGCAGCACAGAAGAAAACCGCCCGCTCTCGCGCCCCACTGCGCTAAGCCACCCATGAATGCGGAAAAGCGCCGAGCGATATTTGCGCGACTGGCACAGGCCGACCCGAACCCCACCACGGAGTTGGCATTCACAACGCCCTTCGAACTCCTTGCTGCGGTTTTGCTGTCGGCCCAGGCAACCGATGTGTCAGTAAACGCGGCAACGCGGCGTCTTTTTCCGGTGGCCAATACCCCTGAGGCGATTCTGGCCCTCGGCGAGAAAAAGCTTGTCCCCTATATCGCTGCTATTGGGCTATACCGCACCAAGGCCAAACACCTGATTCAGACCTGCCGTATTTTAGTTGAGCGTTACCAGGGCCAGGTACCCGAAGACCGTGAGGCGCTTGAGTCGCTTCCGGGGGTGGGCCGCAAGACCGCCAATGTGGTACTCAACACGGCATTTGGGTGGCCCACAATTGCCGTGGACACCCATATCTTTCGGGTGGGAAACCGCACGGGTATTGCCTGGGGCAAGACGGTGCGCGAAGTCGAAGACCGTCTTGTGCGGCTGGTGCCCCAAGAGTTTCAGCGCAACGCCCACCACTGGCTGATTCTGCATGGCCGCTATGTCTGTAAGGCGCGAAGGCCAGAATGCTGGCGCTGCGGTATTGCAGATCTCTGCGACTTCAAGCGCAAAACAACCCTTGCCGAAGCAGGGGGCTAGGGCCCGAGCATGTGCTGACATTTAAGGCCGGTCTAGCCCATGACCGGTCGCCTCCTCGCGGCATTCGCAACGCTCGTCGGCCGCCCGTTCATGTGCTCCCCGGCCCTTCGTGCTTGGCGGGGCAACTTCGCTTTGTGGTGATATGCGGCAGCTATTTGCGGTGCGCAGCCCGAGGGACTGCAGGGGTTATTTGCGACGGAACGAAGGTGGAGTCGCGAATCTCCTGCAGGGCCCGAGCGAACTGGATCCAGGACCCGGGCAACAGCTAACATTTAAGGCCGGTCTAGCCCATGACCGGTCGCCTCCTCGCGGCATTCGCAACGCTCGTCGGCGTCCCGTTCATGCGCTCCCCGGCCCTTCGTGCTTGGTGCGACAGTTGTGCTTTGTAGTGATATGCGGCAGCTATTTGCGGTGCGCAGCCCGAGGGACTGCAGGGGTTATTTGCAACGGAACGAAGGTGGAGTCGCGAATCTCCTGCAGGGCCCGAGCGAACTGGATCCAGGACCCGGGCAATAGCTAACATTTAAGGCCGGTCTAGCCCATGACCGGTCGCCTCCTCGCGGCATTCGCAAC
>VGHK01000064.1 GCA_016868305.1 Betaproteobacteria bacterium
CGACACTACGCGAAAACCCATTTTATTTGCTATGGGCGCCATTGACATCAACGCCCGTTATCTGAATGTGAATGGAACGGTGCAGAGTGGTGTCGATTCGATCGAACTCACGATCGATGAAAACTTTGCGCCCACAAGTTCGGTGAACTTCACCGATTCTTCTGGGAAACTTCGTACAGGCATTCGCTATGGCGCGGATGGCCTTGCCTCGGTCGACGGCTATTTCAATGTAGACAAGGGCCTGATCGTACTGCGGCCGATTAAGCCCACGGGCGGTGTGATAAACCTCACCGGCACCATCGTAAGCACCGGCAATGGGCACCTCAAAGTGGCCAGTGGTTATGCCTCGGTAAAGATCGATAACAAGAGTCAGTATCAACTAGCAATCGACACGGTAGATGTCTCTGAAAACCGTGTTGGCAAGATCACCATTACCGACTCTGAGACCCTCCGCCGGGAGGTATTCACGGTTGCAAACGGAAAGTGGAGCACAGAGGTTCGCCAGGGACAGGCGGTCACGTCTGGAGGTGCCACTTCGATTAACTACAACACGGTGGTTTCGACCACGACGAATAGAGAGGCAAAGACTACAGCAGCAGGCTATTCCGCCTTGTATTACAACCCGGTAGCGGGGCGCTATTACACCTGGACTGAGGGCCAGGCAATGACCCAGACCGAGGTCTATACCTATGAGGAACGGAGCTTTAACCTCATTGGCTTCAACTGGGACTTCTTATCGCCCGACTCCGAGGCCAAAGATGTCAGCCGAAAGTTCACCGACGGCACCCCGCTTCTTGAATCAGAGGTTATTACTGTCCGGGCCGACATGGCCAACGCGCCGACTCTGCTGGTGGACTATATGCGCCGTGCGAACCCCGCGGTCGAGCTCATCAAGAATAAGTCACTGGTGCGTGATGTCGTCACCAATAAGCTCTATGAATACGTGGGAGATACGGGAAATGTAACCTTCCCGGTGGCGAACTTTACCGACACAGGCAAATGGAAGTTTGTCGAGCAGATGTCAGGCGGTAAGCGATCAGTGCTTGGCACGAGTGTGATCGCCAACCCGACCGATCCCACGAAGTGGCTCTATTACTTTGAGAACCAGCAGAGCAATCGGGTGAAGCGTGCCGACGGAACGAACTGGGAGCCGGAGAAGACCGACTACAAGCTTGACAGCACGTTTAACAACCAAGAGATTACGATTAAAGGCCCGACCAAAACGGGCGGTGGCTGGCTGCGTGAGACCGTGATCACTACGGTAAAGACCACGGTGACCGGTCTGAAGGATTTCTACACCTACAGCCTGCGGGCCGACCGACCGATTGAGATTTCAGCCTTTACAGGAACCACCGCACCCACGGTGGATATCAAGACAACGGGCACATTGCAGCTTTTATCGAACATTACGTTTGACGATACGTTGCCCGATAGCGAAGCCGAGGCATTCAAGCCACTCGCGCTCTCGGCAGACGCCCTAGAGGTGTCGGGTACCGCGCTCTTTAGTGGTGCTTTGCCTGATATCAAGGCCAATAGCGACGTCATTATTAAGGTCAAAGACCCGCGGGGGCGCCTCAATGTTCAGGCCGCCGGAAATATTCGCGTAGAGCAGGTACAGGGCCGTACCAACACCCCGATTAAGGTGGGGTCTGTGGTAGCAGCCACATTCCAGAAAGACGGGCAGGCCTTGCCTGCAGGATCGTCGTTGGTCACCTCTGCGGGGGTGTCGATACGGGATGCCTATGACGTTGAGGTTATTGCCGTGAACGGCATCTTGGGTCTCGGTTCGGCGGCAAACTTTGTCGGGGCATCGATTCAATTAGACGGTGGTAAGGGTGATGTGATTGCCCTTATCGATAGTGCTGTACTGGGCTCGGGAGGGTTTGCTGGGCGCGCGCTGGGTACCAACACCACAATATCGGTGAAGGAAACCGCCTTTGATTTGAACCTCATCGCCCCGACCGCCTGGGTGGGGTTGGTCTCGGTCGAGGCGTCGGGTGACGTCAATCTGGAGGCCAAGGCAGGCGCGATTCGCGATGCGTGGTTCGAGCGTTTTGTTCCCAATGCGCGTACGGCCCAGACCAACCTTGCAAAGAGCGGCGCAACGGATGCCACACTGGAACTGTCCGGACTCGGCACCGCAGAGCAGGCGGCAGACAGAGCGCAGTATGCATTGTCCCCCGACCTGATTGCCGTGCTAATGCCCCATGAGCCCATTGGCAATCAGGGGGCTGTGGCGGCAGAAGAGAAATTGAATGTCAAAGGGGCTAACGTAGTCTTGGCCGCCTTTGATGCGAGCAATGCCCCCGCGTCGATTGGGCGTGTGAGCGATCGTGTGACGATCGCTAACCCCATGAACTTTAATAGTCTATCCGCTGGGGATAAGGCGCTTTTGGCGCAGGCTTCTGCACAAGATGTGGTTGACCTGAGTTTCAAGCGGTATATCTACAGAGGTACTGGCGTTGCTAGTGTGGACCTCTCGGATCCATCACAGTTCCTGAACCCCGGTTTGTGGGAGTTAGCAGATTCTCTGGATGTGATGCCCAACAACCTTCCGTTACTGGCATCTACGCAGGGTCTGCAGGATGTGGCTCAGGGCCAGTGGGTAGAAAACCGCCGCGAGTTGGTGAGCGTTACCTTGCAGATTGTGCAAGACATTGATATCGCAGCGCTTGGCAATGTCACGATCAAGAGCCAAGGCGGCATTGCGGTTCGGGCCGAGAGTGATATTCGCATTAATGAGGGAACCGTTAGCGGCCTCACGATTAAGGGAATCGAAGCCACTGAGTCGGTCTGGTTATCAGCAAAAGGCTCCATCTATGTAACGGGTGCCGGTGCAGCCTCAGATACCCACATTGTTAGTGGCGGTGATCTCACCCTACAGACCGATGGCAGCTTTGGCACCTTAAAGGGCGCCATTGGTAATACGGTGGCCGCCGGTTCACTCGGTGCGCTTCGCATAGATCTCGCCACCAAAACCTCTGGCGGTACCACCTATCGCGGTGTGCTAAAGGTCGATGCCGCGGCGGCAGTGCATCTTTTAGAGCAGACCAATGACATGGTCTTGTCGTCGGTACAGTCGCGCGGTACAGGTGCTGACGGTAATGTCACGCTGTCAAGCCTGCGAGGCGAAATTTATCGTTCCGGTCGTGCCGAAGACATTGGTAACCTGCATGTGAAGGGCACCACGGTATCGCTTAATGCCAGTCTGGCCAATGACTCCCAAGCACTTGGCAGCATTGGCGCGCAGAATAAGCCGCTGTCGATTGACGCAGAGTTGCTTAATCTATCAAGCCAATCAGACTACAGCGCGACTATTGAAGTTCGCGATGTCAATAGCCTGAAGCTTGGAACCGTCACCTTCAAGGCCAGCGACTCTGCGTTTAAAGTGTCGGCGCATAACGATCTTGTCACGACAACAGACTTATCGCTCGATCGCGCAGCGTCTGTGGTACTTACCGCAGAGTCAGGCGATCTCGAAGTGCAGAAGAACATCTTTTTTGGAGAAAACCCTCTAGCTTTAAGCGCTGGTCAAGCGTTTAGGCAGAAGGCCAACTCGCTGATTGATCACGGGCAGGGTGTTGTTACGGTTTCGGCGGGAAGCTTTATTCAGGAGCATGGCTCTGAGCTAACGACCCGTGAAGGCGCCACTGGCGGCGCTAGTATTACGCTCAATATTGTTGGTGATGTTGTTGTAAGTAAGATCGACGCGAATGCGGCGGCTTTGGCGATCAACTCGACCACTGGCCGTATTCTTGAGGCCCTCGGCGTTGCGGGTCTGGGTGATAGTGATGCTGACCTCATTGCGGGCAGCCTTACCCTCTCTGCTGGCAATGGCGTCGGCCGACTGGGTCGGTACGGTGAAGCTCTTGAGATTTCGGCTAATTCGCTCAATGCGACAGTTGCGCAGGGAGACTTTGCGGTAACCGCGTTGAACTCTTTGACAGTAAACAATCTGGTCGTGGGCACGGCCGGGGTGGCCCCGGCGTTAAGTACGTCAAAAGGCTCTTTGGTTCTTGTGTTGTCAAGCGGCGGGCTTACTGTTGCTGGCGATGTTGTTCTGCACGGTACAGGCAACCTGCTGTTACAGACGTTATCGGCCACGGGCGATATCACCCTCGGGAGCGCGACGGGTAAAAAGGTTGCTGTCGATCGCGGTGCCTTGTCGATTTTGTCAGGCCGCGCCCTGAGCCTTAACAATGATGTACTGGTTACCGTGACCAACGGGTCGGTTGACCTCGAGGCGTTTTCCGGCAGTATCACCATGGCCGCCGGCGCAATGGTCGATGCCTCGGGCTATACCGGGCCAGACGCGCTCATGGCTGAGCAGTATCAGGCAGACGATGTTCTGGCCGGAAACGTGCGCCTCGCAGCAAGTCATGACATCGCTCTTGCGCAGCTAAAGGCGAGTCAAACTGGCACAGTGAGCCTGCGCGCATCGGCGGGACAGATTTGGAATGTGCTGTCAGATAAGAGCCTTGCAAACGTTACCGGGGCCCAACTCCGTCTGCAGTCGGGCTCTGGCATTGGTGTACAGACTGTATCGTCTAGCACGACTCAGAAGACACTCTGGCTTGAAGTTGGCCGTCTTTCGGCACACAGTACATCGGGCGATATCCGACTAGAGAACAAGGGCGCGCTTGAGATTGGCCCAGTCTTCGATATTCGCTCCGATCGCGTGGTGTCTACTGGGCTTTTGGCTCCGATCTGGGATGTAGCCCAGAGTGGTGTGGTTGCAGCGGGCGCCAGCAGTGGCGTGTTTATTAAGAACACTGGCTCGCTAACGCTTTTATCGGACCCCGCCTTAGATGGTGGCTATGCCATTCGGGCGGGCACGGGTGGAATCACGCTAGACATGGTGAATGGCGCAAGTGGGTCGTCGAACTTGGCGATTCACGGCCGGCTCTCAACAACTGGAAATATTTCCGTGAAGGTTGGTCTTAACGATGCCGATGATTCGTTAACGCCCTCCGGGTCAATTACCTTGGGTGAGTCTGCCTGGAGGCAGTCCTTGCCCGTGTTCGTAGCGGACACTTTATTTCTACGTGCACAGGCCTACTCCGTTGCCAACCCAGTAACCAACGTGCCTGCGCCATTACGGATGGCAGTAAACACCTTAGATGTCATTGTAGGTACAGGTGATCTGGTGTTGATCGATGAGGCACTGGGGGTCAGCGATGCCACCTTGATGGTAACCAATGCCGTAACGGGTACGGGGGCACTGAGCCTGTCAAGCAGTGGAGCAATTACCCTGGCGAGGGCCCGGGTTGGGTCTGGTAAAGACCTAACCATAGAGGCCGGCGGAAACCTTGCGCTTACGCTTTCCGAAAGCCTGGGCTCCTTGGCGTCTGGCACAGAGGGTCAGCAGATTCTTAATCTAAGCCTTGCCGCTGCGGGGTTTATTAGCGGCAGCCGATTCTTCCTTGGCAGCGCGAGTACCAAGTACCGCTCGGCCACCGCCTTGCGCTTCTCAGATACGGCAGATAGCCATCCTGAAAATACTGCAATCATAGATACCGTTAGCAACTTCGCTGCGTTGGGCTCGAGCAATATCGTGCTTGATGGCGGTGACCTGCTGAGTATCTCTGGCAGCAAGCTCCCACAAGCTGCAAGCGGCACTGTGACCCTACGTGCTCGTGAGGGCATTCTGGTGTCAAGCGCTGCGTGGACGACAAAGACCACACAGGCCCTTCAAACTCCATTTATTGCATTAGCGACCAACGCGCAGTTTTCTTCGGGCAATGAGTGGGAGGCCTTGAATCCGCAGACGGGTGGTGCCACGCTTGGGGCGACAGGCGCTGCTACCGCTCCTTCAATTCTGAGTTTGCCGTCTTCGTTGGTGATTAGTTCTGGGGTCTTGTCCTCGTTGGCATTTACGGGGGCAGATCTGGACGATGGCAATGTGTCTGCCGACGAGAGCCTGGTTCTGACACTGGGTGTTACTACTGGTGTATTGAGTGCTACTTCTGGCGGTGGTGTAGCGGTAGGGGGTAGTAATACTGCGAGGACGTTAACGGGCACCGCTTCTGCGCTTGAGACCTTCTTGCAGAATGGGTCTGTTACCTATAACGGCAGTGCAAGCGGTCTGTCGATTACCCTAGCGAGGGAATCTGCCCCAACAGGTGCTGCCATAACGGCAACTGCAGCGCTGCAAGCTGTCACGCAGACGACTGGAGGTGACGCCTCTGCCGCATTAGTTCTGCCCGCGGTGGTAACCACCCCTGGGGCGATGGTTTCGATTCCGTTTGGATCTCAAGCTTTGGTGGCTTCTGGCCCGGTGACGCTTACGTTTACGCCTGCAGGAACCACCCTGGACTGGGATATCACTGCTGCAACGGGGTTGACGCTTACCCCGGGTGCAAGTAACTCGGTGAGCCTAAGTGGTACGCCCGAGGTGCTTAATACCTACCTAGCGGCTGGAAAGCTTAAGGTGGGTGGCAGTGGAACGGTTACGGTGAGTGGGGCGGTGACTGGAACGATTTCGGTGACTGCGCAGAGCAACATTGCTGCTACCCGCACGCTACCTACGTTAACACTGCCAGAAACCTTCACGGTTCCTCCAACAGGTGGCAACCTTACCTTTGCTTCTTCTGCCTTTGGTACATCCACAACAGCAACACGAACCGTACTGATCTCGAGCTCAGTCGGTGGTGTTTTGAATGCCGCTATTGATCCGTTGGTGGGTGTGACGACTGCAACGACTGGCACGAGCATCACACTCACAGGTACTGAAACTGCTTTAAGTACTTACCTGGCAACAGTAGGCAAGCTAACGTTTACGGGGGCTGCTGGCTCGTATACCTTGACGGTGACGGTGCAGGAGAAGAGCGGCAGCACGGTGGTGGCTGCGACGACGAAGACGGCGAACGTGTCGGCGGTCGGACTGGTGATCTCCCTTCCGACTACATTAAATGTACGTCCCGCATTAGAGACGGCATTGGGTACGGCTGGTCTAGTAGGTAGCGGTCAAACACTTGTGATGGGTTTTGGCGCCGAGTTCCTGACCGAATTTGGGACAAACCTGCCTGTCGAAGTCACGCTTCGATCTACCGGAGCCACTCTCAGTTGGTCAGCATCGAGTATTGTTCGCAATGGACCGAGTGGTACCTTTCTCAGTAGTTCGACTGGAAATGTTGTCACGCTATTCGGTTCAGCCAGTGAGATAACGAGTTACCTTAGTACATGGGCGAATGTTCGCGTTACCACAGCCTCTTCTACTATGTCTGGCTCGCTGGAAATTGCTGTTAGGTATGGCGTTGGGGAGGTGCAGACACGCTCGATCGAACTCATGCCTCTTTCTGTTTCCGGCATTACTCAAGACTCGTTCCGTTTGCGGCCGCCAACTACGCCAGCTTTTAGCTCAGCCGTAAGCTTCAGGCTCCAGTTCTCGATAGGAGGGAATACTTACACCACAACAAACCTCAGTCGGAGCGGTGATAGTGCATCGTACTATCGCACTGCAATTGAGGCAGCCTCAGATTCGTCTGGTAAAACTCTTTCAGATCTCGGGGTTTCAGTGACCGTGTCTAACCTTGGTCTTTCAACAAGGGCCCAATGGCTGATTCGTTTCGACGGGACCGCCTCAGGCATTAATCTTTTGTCACCGATCATGCTAAGCGGTGTTGGAGAGAGCCGAAGCCCCGATGAGCACGATGGCTTTGCTGCAGACCTTGGTAACTTTGGAGCCTATAACATCACCAGTGAGGGCTTATCGCAGGGCGGGGGGCTTTCATCGGCGGGGGCTTGGCAGGCGAGTGTTTCGGCCAGTGGTTATGGATCAGCGGGATCGGCGTTCTCCCCCTCAATTCTGAGTTTGCCGTCTTCGTTGGTGATTAGTTCTGGGGTCTTGTCCTCGTTGGCATTTACGGGGGCAGATCTGGACGATGGCAATGTGTCTGCCGACGAGAGCCTGGTTCTGACACTGGGTGTTACTACTGGTGTATTGAGTGCTACTTCTGGCGGTGGTGTAGCGGTAGGGGGTAGTAATACTGCGAGGACGTTAACGGGCACCGCTTCTGCGCTTGAGACCTTCTTGCAGAATGGGTCTGTTACCTATAACGGCAGTGCAAGCGGTCTGTCGATTACCCTAGCGAGGGAATCTGCCCCAACAGGTGCTGCCATAACGGCAACTGCAGCGCTGCAAGCTGTCACGCAGACGACTGGAGGTGACGCCTCTGCCGCATTAGTTCTGCCCGCGGTGGTAACCACCCCTGGGGCGATGGTTTCGATTCCGTTTGGATCTCAAGCTTTGGTGGCTTCTGGCCCGGTGACGCTTACGTTTACGCCTGCAGGAACCACCCTGGACTGGGATATCACTGCTGCAACGGGGTTGACGCTTACCCCGGGTGCAAGTAACTCGGTGAGCCTAAGTGGTACGCCCGAGGTGCTTAATACCTACCTAGCGGCTGGAAAGCTTAAGGTGGGTGGCAGTGGAACGGTTACGGTGAGTGGGGCGGTGACTGGAACGATTTCGGTGACTGCGCAGAGCAACATTGCTGCTACCCGCACGCTACCTACGTTAACACTGCCAGAAACCTTCACGGTTCCTCCAACAGGTGGCAACCTTACCTTTGCTTCTTCTGCCTTTGGTACATCCACAACAGCAACACGAACCGTACTGATCTCGAGCTCAGTCGGTGGTGTTTTGAATGCCGCTATTGATCCGTTGGTGGGTGTGACGACTGCAACGACTGGCACGAGCATCACACTCACAGGTACTGAAACTGCTTTAAGTACTTACCTGGCAACAGTAGGCAA
>VGHK01000065.1 GCA_016868305.1 Betaproteobacteria bacterium
CATTTAAGGCCGGTCTAGCCCATGACCGGTCGCCTCCTCGCGGCATTCGCAACGCTCGTCGGCGTCCCGTTCATGCGCTCCCCGGCCCTTCGTGCTTGGCGCGGCAGCTGCGTTCTTTAGGAACGCCTCAGCTATTTGCGGTTCCAAACTAGAGGGACTGCAGCAGCTATTTGCGGTGCGCAACCCGAGGGACTGCAGGGGTTATTTGCGACGGAACGAAGGTGGAGTCGCGAATCTCCTGCAGGGCCCGAGCGATTGCTACTGAGGGCCTGGGCAACGGGTAGGGTTAGGCCCGAGCAGTTGTTAGGATTAAGGCCGGTCTAGCCCATGACCGGTCGTCGCCTCGCGATTGCTTAGGCCACCTTCTTCATTTTTTCGATGCGTACCTTCCATTCCGCCGGCCCCATTTCGTGTACCGACTGACCCAGACTGTCAACGCCCACGGTGACCGGCATATCTTGCACCTCAAACTCGTAGATGGCCTCCATGCCCAGGTCTTCAAAGCCCACCACGCGGGCAGAACGGATGGCCTTGCTGACCAGGTAGGCCGCGCCGCCAACCGCCATAAGGTAGGCCGACTTGTGCTTGCGAATGGCTTCGATGGCCACCGGCCCGCGCTCGGCCTTTCCCACCATGGCAATAAGGCCCGTCTGGGCGAGCATCGTTTCGGTGAACTTGTCCATGCGGGTGGCAGTGGTGGGGCCCGCAGGGCCTACCGCCTCATTCCCCACCGGGTCAACCGGGCCCACGTAATAGATCACCCGGTTCTTAAAGCTCACTGGAAGTGACTCACCTTTGGCCAGCATGTCGCAGATGCGCTTGTGGGCCGCATCGCGGCCGGTGAGCAGTTTGCCGTTGAGCAAAAGGGTTTGACCAGGCTTCCATGCCGCCACCTGCTCTGGGGTGAGGCTGTCGAGGTCCACCCGCTGCGACTTCTGAGTGTCTGCCGTCCACGAGACATCGGGCCAGTCTTCGAGCCGTGGGGCCTGCAGATGGGCCGGGCCAGAGCCATCGAGGGTGAAGTGAACATGCCGCGTGGCCGCGCAGTTGGGAATGAGCGCCACTGGCAGGTTTGCCGCGTGGGTGGGGTAGTCCATGATCTTGACATCAAGCACTGTGGTGAGCCCCCCGAGGCCCTGGGCACCAATACCCAGGGCATTCACCTTCTCGTAGATCTCGACCCGCAGTTTTTCGAGTTCGGTCTGCGGGCCGCGGGCCAGAAGTTCTGGCATGTCCACTGCATCCATGAGCGACTCTTTGGCCAGCAGCGCAGCCTTCTCGGGTGTTCCGCCAATGCCCACGCCCAGAATGCCGGGGGGGCACCAGCCCGCACCCATGCTCGGTACGGTTTTGACAATCCAGTCGATAACCGAATCGCTGGGGTTCAGCATGCCCAGCTTGGCCTTGGCCTCGCTGCCCCCACCCTTGGCCGCACATATAACGTCGACCGTATCGCCAACAACAATCTCCATGTGAATCACCGCCGGGGTGTTGTCTTTGGTATTTTTGCGGCCCCCCGCGGGGTTGGCAAGCACCGATGCTCTGAGCGGGTTGGCGCTGTCCCTATAGGCCCGGCGCACACCCTCATTCACCATATCGGCAAGGCTCATGGTGGCGTCGGCCCACTGCACCTGCATGCCAACCTTTAAAAATACCGTTGCAATGCCCGTGTCCTGGCAGATCGGTCGGTGGCCTTCGGCGCTCATACGGCTGTTGGCCAGAATCTGGGCGATGGCATCTCGGGCGGCAGGATTCTGCTCCCGGTCGTAGGCGGCGCCGAGTGCCTTCACAAAGTCAAGCGGGTGGTAATAGCTAATAAACTGAAAGGCATCGGCAATACTCTGGATAAAGTCGGCTTGGCGAATCTGGCGCATAACAACTCCTTTTTTGATCAAAGTCACTCTTCATGAAGGACAGTGACCGAGATTTGGCGTAAATTTAGGCCAACAAGAGTGGCTTGTAGGCCACCCGACAGTTCTTATTATCCAACAGGAGGAGGCCTGTATGTCGTCAAGCCAGATCGAATCGGTCATGCACGAGAACCGTGTCTTTGATCCCCCCAAAGAATTTGCCGCAAAGGCGCGTATTTCCAGCATGGCTGCCTACAACGCCATGTGCAAAGACGCGGAGACCGATTACGCCGAGTACTGGGCGAAGTTTGCCCGCAGCGAGATCGTCTGGAAAAAGCCCTTTACCCGGGCGCTCGACGAATCCAATGCCCCGTTCTACAAATGGTTCGACGATGGCCTGTTAAATGCTTCTTACAACTGCCTGGATAAGAATCTTGAGAACGGCAATGCCGACAAGGTTGCCATTATCTTCGAGGCCGATGACGGCTCGGTGGTGAAGGCCACCTATCGGCAGCTGCATAGCCAGGTCTGTCAGCTCGCCAATGCCATTAAGAGCATGGGCTATAAAAAGGGCGACCGGGCACTCATTTACATGCCAATGTCTATTGAGGGCGTGCTGGCCATGCAGGCCTGCGCCCGGCTTGGCGTGATTCACTCGGTGGTCTTTGGCGGTTTTTCCGCCAAGAGCCTGCAGGAGCGGGTTATCGATGCCGGTGCCACCCTCATCATCGCGGCCGACGAGCAGTGCCGTGGTGGGAAGAAGATTCCGCTAAAGCCTGCGGTCGACGAGGCATTTGCCCTGGGCGGATGCGATCACGTTCGTCACGTGATTGTCTACCGCCGCACCGGTGGAGCCATTCCCATGAAGGCCGGCCGCGATATTTATATGGACGAGGCCATGAAGGGCCAGTCTAGTAGCTGTGAGCCTGAGTGGGTGGAGGCAGAGCACCCGCTCTTTATTTTGTATACCTCGGGCTCCACGGGTAAGCCCAAGGGTGTGCAGCATTCCACCGGCGGATATCTGCTGCACGCAATTCTCACCATGCAGTTCACCTTCGACCTGCGGGCCGACGATGTCTACTGGTGTACGGCCGATATCGGCTGGGTTACCGGTCACACCTATATCGCCTATGGCCCCTTGGCCTGCGGTGGCACGCAGATTGTCTTTGAAGGCATTCCTACCTATCCCGATGCGGGCCGGTTCTGGAAGATGGTGCAAGACCACAAGGTCACGATCTTTTACACCGCGCCCACGGCCATTCGGTCTCTGATTAAGTCTGCGGAAACTACCCCGCAGACCCATCCGAAGAACTACAACCTCAGTTCTCTGCGTCTGCTGGGGTCGGTGGGTGAGCCCATCAACCCCGAGGCCTGGATGTGGTACCACAACAATATCGGTGGAGGCCGCTGCCCCATTGTTGATACCTTCTGGCAGACAGAAACCGGTGGTCATGTGATCACCCCCATGCCGGGCGCCACGCCCTTGGTGCCGGGGTCGTGCACACTGCCGTTTCCGGGTATTCAGGCGGCCATCGTTGATGAAACCGGTAACGACCTGCCCAATGGACAAGGGGGAATTTTAGTCATTAAGAAGCCCTGGCCCTCGATGATTCGTACGATTTGGGGGGACCCCGATCGGTTCAAAAAGGCCTATTACCCCGGTGAACTTGGTGGCCGTTTGTATCTTGCCGGTGATGGCTCCATTCGCGACAAAGACACTGGCTACTTCACCATCATGGGCCGCATCGATGACGTGCTCAATGTATCGGGCCATCGCATGGGCACCATGGAAATTGAGTCGGCCCTTGTCTCGAACGCCCTAGTGGCCGAGGCCGCGGTGGTGGGCCGCCCAGATGACACCACGGGCGAGGCAATTGTGGCCTTCGTGGTGCTCAAGCGGGCACGCCCCTCGGGCGATCAGGCCAAGGCCCTTGCCACCGAGCTGCGCAACTGGGTGGGCAAAGAAATTGGCCCGATCGCCAAGCCCAAGGAGATTCGGTTTGGCGATAACCTGCCCAAGACCCGGTCTGGCAAGATCATGCGCAGGCTTTTGCGCATCCTGGCCAAAGGGGAAGAAATTACCCAGGATGTCTCTACCCTTGAGAACCCTGCAATTCTTGATCAGTTAAAGCAGGCCTCATAGCCCAGGCTGAGTTTTTGCCCCCAGGCGATGTGACTGTTACACTTGCCCAGCTTTGTCGGCCTGCCCGTTGACCCTTGGTGGGTCTGCGGGGGCCGGCTCTGCGGAGAGATGGATGAGTGGTTTAAGTCGCACGCCTGGAAAGCGTGTATAGGTTAATAGCCTATCGGGGGTTCGAATCCCCCTCTCTCCGCCAAACCCGCCACACCCCGTAGCGAGACATGAACACGGCTCAAGCAAAAAAAGTGCTCGAGGCCGCTTTGCTCACCAGCGCAGATCCATTACCTATTGCGGTGCTCAAACGGCTTTTTGCAGAAGACCTCGATGACGAGACCATTCGGCTGCTTCTCGACGACCTACGTCGTGACTGGAGCGATCGTGGCCTCGAACTATTGCCCTTGGCCTCTGGCTGGCGGTTTCAGTCCCGGCCCGAACTGCACGAGTACCTTGATAGGCTGCGTTCGGAAAAGCCGCCGAAGTATTCCCGTGCGGCACTGGAAACCCTGGCCATTGTGGCCTATCGTCAGCCAGTCACGCGCAATGATATTGAAGATATTCGCGGGGTTGTCGTGGCCTCCACGGTAATGAAGACCCTGGAAGAACGCGGCTGGGTCGAGGTGATTGGTCATCGCGATGCCCCCGGACGCCCAGCGTTGTATGGCACCACCCGTCAGTTTCTCGATGACCTCGGTCTGCGGTCACTCGAAGAACTCCCCCCGCTTGAAGAGGGATGGTCAGAGGCCGCATCCCATATGCTCTTGCAGGCCTCACAGGAAATATGATGCGTAGACACGATGCCCCACCGTTTGATCAATCCTCTGCCATAGAGGAGTCCTCTGTAGAAGAAGAGCCCGCTTCTGAATCACAGACCTCGTTAGCCAACACCGACGACGCGTCATCCGAGGATCAAACCAACCAGACTTCAACCGAATCCCACCAAGACCTTGCCAATTCAGATGCGTTTGCAGAGCCGGCAGAGCCCATTCCGTTTTTGTCTGATGCCGCGATTGCATCACCCCCTCTGACACGACGTTCCCCCGGCATTGATTACGACCCGCCGAAGCTTCACAAGGTACTCGCCGACGCGGGCATAGGCTCGCGCCGTGAAATGGAAGAGATGATTCTTGCAGGCCGCGTTTCTGTAAATGGCACCCCCGCACATATTGGTCAGCGCATTACCCATTCGGACCAGGTGAAGGTCAATGGCAAGCCGATTCGTGTGCGTGTTGCCCCTCCGCCTGTGCGGGTGCTGGCCTACCACAAGCCAGCCGGCGAGATTGTTACAAAGTCAGACCCCCAGCAGCGCGTGACAGTATTTAAGCGACTGCCGCCCGCCAAAGTGGGTCGTTGGATTACGGTTGGACGTCTTGATGTCAGCACCGAGGGGCTTTTGCTCTTTACCACTTCCGGCGAGCTGGCCAACCGCCTGATGCACCCACGTTCTGAGGTGGAACGTGAGTATGCGGTTCGGGTATTTGGCGAGTTCACCCAAGAGACCCTGCAGCCCTTGCTCGAGGGAATTCCCCTGTCCGACGGCCTGGCAAAGTTTGAACGCATTGAGCCTGCCGGAGGCGAAGGCGCAAACCGCTGGCTGCGGGTGGTTATTCGAGAAGGGCGAAACCGCGAGGTGCGGCGCATGTTCGAGGCAGTTGGGCTCACGGTAAGCCGCCTGATCCGCATTCGTTATGGGCTGGTAGGCCTGCCGCCGAGCCTAAAGCGTGGCCAGTCTGCCGATCTGGATCCCTCCCTGGTGGAGCAGCTTATGGCTTCAGTGGGGCTCAAGCCGCGGTCGGGGGCGCCTGTCAAAAAGGGGCGCAGTAACCGCCAGAGGCCAAAGCCCGGCGGCCAGCAACCCGGGGGGTCTTCAGCGCCTTCCGCAGTAGGCATCTCGGGGCCGATGGCCTCCGGTCGTCCGGCCCCTTATGCCCCCTATGCCCCCTATGCCCGCCGTGACCCGCAGCAGGAGGCGCTTGAAGGCCCCGATGACCTGCACGAAGACCATAGCCATGCCGATGAATGGCAGCCGTCAAGCCCAGATGCCCACCTTTCTCACCTGGCAGGGCCGGTGAAAAAGCGCGCTACCAGCAAGAAACCCAATCCGCTGCAGACCACCTGGGGAACCGCCAAGCCTTCCGGGCCCTCGCTGTCGGCCCCGCAGCGCCAGGGCGTGCCCAAGGGCCCTCGGCCGGGCGCGCGCCCTGCGGGTCCGGGCGCGAAGTCCAGGCCCGCCCGCAAGCGCGCTCCCTAGCCTTAAGCCATTGATTTTAGTCCTTGATTTTAGGCCACTAGGCCGATACACTCTCGATTTTTGCTGTGGCATGGCATCGGCTCACCGCGCATTGTGTTTCTCCGCGTAACCTCCTTAGCGTAAATAGTCTTGGCGTCTTAGTGTTTCAGTGGCTAGGCGTCTGCGCTTGACGCCTTAGGAAGGGGTTTCGATGGACTGCCACGAGACTTTTTCTCAAAAGAAATGGGCTCACACCGAGCCCATTTTTTTTGGATGTTTGGGGCGATTCATGCTTGAGAAGCACTGGCGGGTCATCGAGGCAACAGCCCGAGACCTCGGACTGGAACTCGTAGACCTGGAGCAGACCGCAGGCGGTCTGCTGCGGGTGTACATCGACCTTCCGGGGGCCACCGGCATTGGCCCCGAGTCTGCTGGTGTGGCGGTCGAAGACTGTGAGCGGCTTTCCAACCAGTTGGTGCATGAACTGCCGGTAGAAGGAATTCATTTTGAACGCCTGGAGGTTTCCTCGCCGGGCCTGGATCGGCGGCTATCGCGCCCCGCCCATTTTCTTCGGTTTGCGGGGCAGGAGATCAAACTCAAGCTTCGCCAGCCGGTAGAGGGCCGAAAGAATTTTCAAGGCCGGTATCAGGTATCAGGGGCTTCTGAGTCTGACCCGACCTGCCAGCTTGTCTTTTCGGGGGCCGATGGCTCCCCCTTGGCATTGACGTTTTTGGTTTCTGATGTAGACCAGGCAAGGCTTGTGCCTGAGATTTCGTTTAAGGAGAAAAGGCGATGAGCCGAGAGATTCTGTTGTTGGCCGATGCACTGGCGCGTGAAAAAAACGTCGATCGTGAGATCGTGTTTCAGTCTATTGAGTCAGCCTTGGCCTCCGCTACCAAGAAGCAGTTCTCCGACGAGGTTGATGTCCGCGTGGCCATCGACCGCGACAGTGGCGACTACGAGGCCTTTCGTCGCTGGCTAGTCGTGCCCGATGGCGAGCTCGAAGACCATGACCTACAAATCATTCTGTCTGAGGCCAGAAAGCAGATAGACGATATCGAGGTGGGAGACTTCATAGAAGAAGATATGGAGGCTGTTCCCTTTGGCCGCATTGGTGCCCAGGCGGCCAAGCAGGTCATTCTGCAGAAGATTCGCGAGGCCGAGCGCGAGCAGATTCTCAAAGACTTTCTCGAGCGTGGCGAACTGATTATCAACGGCACGGTAAAACGTCTTGAGCGGGGCGACGTGATTGTTGAGGCCGGCAAGATCGAGGCGCGACTGCCACGCGACCAGATGATTCCCAAAGAAAACCTGCGTCCGGGAGACCGGGTGCGTGCCTACATGCTTCGGGTAGACCGCACGCCCCGAGGGCCGCAGATTATTCTCTCTCGCACCGCGCCTGAGTTCATCATGAAGCTCTTTGAGCTTGAGGTTCCCGAGATTGAACAAGGGCTCATGCAGATCAAGTCAGCCGCCCGAGACCCAGGAGTGCGCGCCAAGATTGGTGTCTTTACCACTGATCGTCGTATCGACCCTATTGGCACCTGTGTGGGTGTGCGCGGAAGCCGTGTTCAGGCAGTCACCCACGAGCTCGCAGGAGAGCGGGTAGATATTGTGTTGTGGTCCGACGACCCTGCCCAGTTCGTGATCGGTGCCCTGGCTCCGGCCAATGTCTCTTCCATACTGGTGGATGAAGAGCGCCATGCCATGGATGTGGTGGTCGATGAGTCAGAGCTGGCCGTTGCCATTGGCCGTGGTGGCCAGAACGTACGTCTGGCATCAGAGCTCACGGGCTGGCAGATCAATATCATGACCTCTGACGAGTCGACTGCGCGTGCGGAACAAGAGCGTCAGGCGCTA
>VGHK01000066.1 GCA_016868305.1 Betaproteobacteria bacterium
GAGTTGGGCAAGGAAGTCTATCGGCGGCTCGGCCTGAAACTGCAGAGGCGCACTAGTGGTGGGATGTGTCAGAGCAAGCGCATAGGCATGCAGCGCCTGACGGCTCAGCGTCACGCCCTCGGGCCGGGGCGCGGTTTTGCGATAGCTGGGGTCACCCACAATCGGTGCCCTGGCATATTCCAGGTGCACCCGTATCTGATGGGTGCGGCCGGTTTTGAGGCTACACCGCAAAAGGGTGACTGGCTTTGTGCCGATCGCCCCATGGGCGACCGGGGAAAACGCCGTCCAGGCCGGTTTGCCCGAGCCCTCGGCCACCACCGCCATGCGCTGGCGGTCTGCGGGGTCTCGGCCGATGGGCCCTTGGGCAACCCAGTCGCTTTCTATCGCACCCCAGGCCAGGGCCAGGTACTGCCGGCCCATGGTTCTGGCCTGTAGCTGTCGTACCAGGTCGGTCTGCACCTCAAGGGTCTTTGCCACCACCATCAGCCCCGTGGTGTCGCGGTCAAGCCTATGCACAATGCCCGCCCGGGGCAGGTGTCGCAGCTCCGGCTGGTGCCAGAGCAGGCCATTGAGCAGCGTGCCACTGGCATGGCCCGCCGCGGGATGCACCACCAGACCGGCCTGCTTGTTCACCACCAGAATGTCTTCGTCTTCATAGACCAGGGCCAGCGGAATCGACTCGGCAAGCCAGTCGCCCGAGGGCTCTGGCTCGGGCGCAATAGCCCAGACGGACTGGCCCTGCTTTACCAACTGGCTTGACTTGCGCGCAGGCTGTCCGTCTATGGTGACGGCACCCGCGGCAATCCACTGCTGCAGGCGCGCCCGTGACTGCGACCCGAACCACTGCGAAAGAAACCTGTCGAGCCGCTGCCCATGGGCCTCAGCATCGACCACAAGGCCGAGCCCATCGCTATAATCCCAGCTATCGGAAGCCTCCTGTGCCTCGGGGGCAGATAGACCGAATGCCACGCCCTCGCTGCCATTGCCTGGCAGACCGTTGTTCGTCATCGCTGAAGGGATAGGATTTGTTAAATCAGACACAAGACGTATTGTCTCGCGGAATGCCGTGGTTTCCGTTTTTTCATCGTATGGCGGCGCGCGGGCTGCGCCTATCGGTGCGCGGGCTGCGCCTGTTCTGTGGCGGCCTGGTTCTCGCCGGGCTCGTAGCCTGTAGCTCTGCCACAAAAGATCCCACGGTCAACTGGTCTGCCGATCGGCTTTATGCAGAGGCCAAAGACGAGATGGCCTCCGGTAACTGGGCTACGGCTATTGGCCATCTGCAAAAGCTCGAGTCGCGCTACCCCTTTGGCCGCTTTGCCCAGCAGGCCCAGATTGATACCGCCTATGCCTACTGGAAGGACAACGAGCTTGGCCTGGCGCTTGCCACCCTGGATCGGTTTCAGCGCCTCTACCCCAACCACGAGAACCTCGACTATGTGCTCTACCTGCGGGGTCTGATCAACTTTAACGACCGTCCCAGCCTGTTCACCCAGGTCACTGGCGAAGACCTGGCCGAACGAGACCCCAAGGCGGCCCGTGAGGCCTTCGATACCTTTAAGGAACTGGTGCAGCGGTTTCCCGAGAGCCGGTATGCACCCGATGCCGAGGCACGACTGCAGTTTCTGCTCAACACCCTGGCCCAGAACGACACCCATGTGGCCCGGTTCTATATTCGGCGCGGGGCCTATATGGCCGCGGTCAATCGCGCCCAGCAGGTGGTGCGTTCCTACCAGACAGCGCCGGCTGTCGAAGAGGCGCTTGCCCAGATGGTGCATTCCTACGAAAAGCTGGGGCTGGATACCTATGCCGCAGATGCCCGACGGGTTCTGGCCCAGAACTTTCCGCAGAGCCATTACCTTGCGAGAGGCTATAACCCAGAACTCCGGTTCGGCCTACCGGCGCAGTTCGTGCCCAAGGCCGCCTCCACGTTCTCGCTGCGTCAGGTTTTTGGCCAGGTGCTGTCAAACTTCTAGCTGCCAAACACCCGCGCCCTACTGCGTTGGCACTGGGGATCCAAAGAGCTGGCCTGCCACCGCGATCGACTCGCGCATCGAGCGGGCCTGAGCAAAGCTGGGCAGCCCCGAGAGCATGGACTTGCCGTAGCCCGTCTGGTATAGCCTGCGGTCGCCCACCAGCAGCACGCCCTTGTCGGCCTCAGACCGAATCAGTCTGCCTATGCCCTGCTTGAGCAGCAGCAGTGCCTCTGGGCACTGTATTGACCGAAAGGGGTCTTCACCTTGCTGCCGTGCCTGTTTCATGCGCGCCTGCATTACCGGGTCGTCGGGGGGTGCGAAGGGCAGTTTATCGATCATGACCATCGATAGGGCAAGACCCGGTACGTCTACCCCTTCCCAGAAGCTGGCACTGCCGATGAGCAGCCCGCGCCCATGGCTTCGAAAGGAGTCGAGAAGCGCGCCGCGGGCTGCCTCACCCTGCACCAGCAGCCTGCGGCTGGACAGAAACTGCCCCGGATGGGCCCGCACATGGGCTGCCGCCAGAGACACTGCCCGCAGACTTGTGCAGAGAATCATGATGCCCCCGGGAATCGTCTCAAACAGGGCATCGATGCCGGGCATCGAGAGCAGCCGGACGACGAGGTCGGGCGCCTTGGGATCGGGAAGGTCTTCGGGAAGCACCAGAAGGGCCTGCTTCTGAAAATCAAACGGGCTGCCCAGAAGAAGGCACCGGCCCGGCTTCAGGCCAAGGCGGCGGTTGAAGTAGCCAAAGGCCTTCTCGGGGTCTGAGGCATCCCCCTGCTCGGCTGCCAGCGTGGCGGACAGAAAGATCCAGCTGCGGTCGGGCTTTTGAAACGTGGCCGTAAGGGGCTCGGCCAGGTCGAGGGGGGCGGCATGCAGTGACACCCCAAACCGGGTTCTTTCGAGCCAGAAGACCTTGGCAGGCATGTCTGCCGAATCGGCCTGTTGCTGCTGGTCTGTAAACATGGTGAGCCGCTCGATCAGCGCCTCGACGCGAACGGACAGTCGCTCGAATTCGGGATGTCGCTCCCGGTTCACCTGCAGTGCATTGCGGGCGGGAGCAAGCCCCTGCGTAAAGACTGCGACCGAGTCACCCAGGCCATCGCCCTTATCGGCTAGCAGCCGCGCCCAGTCCCATTTTCCGACGGACAGGTCCGCAAACTGGGACCGGAAGACCATCGCGGTCTGCTCCAGCGCGGCAGACAGTTCCGCCCAGGCCGCACCGTCAGGGGCAAGCCGCAGGCCGGTGGCAAGAATATCGCGGGCCAGCACCGTGACCTGTTGGCTGGAGATCGAGTCTGAGAAGGCCTGGCTTGCGGTTGCAATAAATCCGTGGGCCTCGTCAATCACAATGGTGTCTAAGTCCGGCAGGATCGACTGCTCCGTCCCTTGGAGCAGGGCAAGATCCGCACAGAACAGATGATGGTTCACGATCACCAGGTCGGCCTGCCATGCGGCATTGCGTGCCTTCACCACAAAGCAGCCTGCAATTTTCGGGCAGGTATTGCCCAGGCAGTTTTCTCCGGTGGAGGTAACCCACGGAATCACCGGTGAGTTCTCGGGCAGTTCGCTGCAGTCGGCCAGATCGCCCTCTTCGGTTGTGGCGGCAAACCGCCGCACCTCTCGCAGCACCTGCCAGTCTTCCGCCCGGTTAAAACGGGCGTCGACTTTGGCTGTTTCGAGCCGATACGGACAGAGATAGTTTGCCCGCCCCTTGAGCCGCACTACCCGGGCCGTCTGGCCCAGGATCTGCAAGAGCCTTGGTATATCGCGCTGGAAGAGCTGGTCTTGCAGCGTCCGAGATGCGGTGGAGACGATAGCCTTGCGGCCCGACGTCAGCAAGGGAATAAGGTACGCAAAGGTTTTGCCTACGCCTGTGCCCGCCTCGGCCACCAGGGTATGGCGCCGGCCTAAGGCCTCTGATACCGCGTGCGCTAGAGCGGCCTGCTCCCTACGCACCGCGAACTGCGGCAGGCGCGCGCGGAGCAGGCCCTGGGGGCCAAAATACCGGTTCTGCGCGCTTGCTGAGGTACCTGGCTCAGGCCGGTTCATTCGGCGAGAGCGCCATGATGAGCTGGGTGATCTGGTCTTTAATCTGCAGCTTGCGTTTCTTTAACCGCCGCAGCGCAAGCTCATCTCTGGTGCCATCTTGTTGAAGGGTCATGATGAGCTGGTCAAGCTCCCGGTGCTCTTCCTCGAGTTCAAGCAGCCGCATGTGGGCCGTGCGGATATTGGTATTGGGATTCACTGGGCGCTCTGCTTTGGAACAAGAGACTCCAGATGCCGGGCCATGGCCTGCTGCCGCGCCCGCTGACGGGCATCGGCATGCAACTGGCGGATCTCAAGGTTAAGCATCTCCTGGGCGAGGTCGAGCTCTCGCATGGCGCGGGCATTGGCCTGACGGGCATCTTCGAGGCAGGCGGCAGAGGCAAATCGCTGCAGGCACTGCTGTTCTCGGGCGGTGAAGGCACTGCGCACCATGGACCGTTCTTCGGCGATGGCCGCAAGGCCACTGCGCAGCCAGAATTCTTTTTCGGCGACGTAGTCAGCACTGGAATCAGCCGCAAGCGGCAGCGGTGCGGCCATCGCCATGGCCAAGACGAGAAGCGCCGCAGAAGGTCGAAGGGCAGCAGAAATCCCGAAAATCCTCATACCGGGAAGTATGGCATCAACTGATCCGTTCGACACTCCGTCGTCTGTCTGCACTCAGATAGCTCTCTGCTTTCATTTCCACCAATCGACTGGCGGTGCGCCTGAATTCTGAGGCCATGGGGCCTTCGGTATACAAGGCGTCGGGGGCCACCTGCGCCGATACCGCCAGGCGGGTGCGATGGTCGTAGAAGACATCCACCAGCCAGGTCAGCCGCCGCGCCTCGGAGAACTGGGAGCGGCCAAGCTGGCTGACGCCGGAGAGAATCACGGTGTGGAAGTTCTGTGCCAGCCAGAGGTAGTCATGCATCGACCGAGGGCCACCGATAAGCGCTGAGGCCGCAAACCAGATCACCCCGCCGGCCCTTTGCAGGAAAGGCACCTCACGGCCCTCGATGATGATGCTGCCGTTTTCCTCCTGGGGGCCATCGGCCAGGGCATCGAACACCCGCTGCAGCCCGTCTGGCTCAGACTCAGACCCTGCCCCTGATCCTGATCCTGCCCCAGACCCGACGGCAGGCAGGGTGCGATAAAAGTCGCTACTGCTCAGCCCATGGTCTGCAAGCCATGACTGGCCTGCCTGCGACTGATCGCGTCTGCGGTGGTCGTCTCCGGCGGTGAGCTCCACCACCTCTAGCTGCTGCTCCAAGAGCCGAATCGCCGGAAGCAGCCGATCGCGGTGCAGGCCATCAGGGTACAGCCCCGAGGGGGGGTAGTTAGAGGTCATGACAAACCCCACCCGTGCCTTCACCAGGGCCATCAGCAGCCGCTCCAGGATCATGGCATCGGCAATGTCGGAGATATGAAACTCATCAAAGCAGATCAGCCGATACCGCCGGGCTACGCGCAGGGCCACCTCAGACAGTGGGTCTTCGGTGCCGCGCAGGTCGTACATTTCGCGGTGTACGCCGCGCATAAACTCATGGAAGTGGACCCGAAGCTTGCGCTCCAAGGGCACGACATCGAAGAAACAGTCCATGAGAAAGGTCTTGCCCCGGCCCACTCCGCCCCAGAGGTAGATCCCCCGCGGCAGCGGGGGATGAATGAAGACCTTGGCCAGCCTACCGCCCCGCTGCGACTTGTAGTGCCTCCAGTCGTGAACACACCGCTCCAGGGCGGCGAGCCCAGCGGCCTGGCTGGGGTCAGGCTCGCCGGAATGCTCGGCAAGCCTTGCCCGGTATCGCTCTTCTACAGGACCCATGGCGTTATCTTTTTTGCCACTTGGCCAGCCTTATCACCCTACATATTCAGCGCCCGCTTATCCACCGCCAGAGCCGCCTCACGTATCACCTCTGACATGGATGGGTGCGGGTGACAGACCCGGGCGATGTCTTCGGCAGAGGCCTTAAACTCCATAGCCAGTGCCACCTCAGAAATAAGGTCGGAGGCTGATGCGGCCACGATATGCACCCCCAGCACCTCATCGGTGGTGGCGTCGGCCAGCACCTTAACAAACCCCTCCGCAGCATCCATGCCCAGGGCACGGCCATTGGCGGCAAAGGGGAACTGCCCTGCCTTATAGGCCCGGCCTTCCACCTTTAACTGCTGCTCTGTCTTACCCACCCAGGCAATCTCGGGCATGGTGTAGATCACCCACGGAATGCAGTTGTAGTCGATATGCGGTTTTTGGCCCGCGAGAATTTCGGCCACCATCACGCCCTCGTCTTCTCCCTTGTGGGCGAGCATGGGGCCACGGACCACATCGCCAATGGCAAAGATATTGGGCTTGTTGCTGCGGCAGTGGTCGTCTACAGGAACAAACCCACGGTCATCGGCGGCAAGGCCCACGGCCTCCAGGTTGAGGTTCTCGGTATTCGGCACGCGGCCCACCGAAACAATCAATCGATCGCAGTCAAGGGTCTGGGCTTTGCCGTCGGAAGACTTGTAGGCGATGCTGACTCCCTTAGCGCTGGTCTTCACCTCGCCAATGGCAACGCCCATTTCGATCTTCAGGCCCTGGGCGGTAAAGAGCTTAAAGGCCTCCTTGCCCACTGCCTCATCGCAGGCCGCCAGAAACTGCGGCGTAGCCTCTAGCACAGTAACGTCGGAGCCCAGGCGCCGCCAGACCGATCCGAGTTCCAGCCCAATCACCCCTGCGCCAATGACGCCCAGCCGCTTTGGCACCGAGTCGAAGGCCAGGGCGCCCTCATTGTCACAGACGATCTTGTTGTCCACGGCAATGCCTGGCAGATGACGGGCCTTTGATCCGGTAGCGATAATCACGTTTTTTGCCACGACAGCCTCGGTGCCACTGCTGCCCTGCACCTCAAGCAGCACCTGGCCATCGGCCTCGCCGGTAAACCGGCCGTGGCCCTTTAGCCAGGTGATCTTGTTCTTGCGGAACAAGAACTCTATGCCCTTGGTCATCTTCGAGACGATGCCGTCTTTGCGGGCAATCATCTTGGCAAGGTCGAAGCTCGCACCCTTGACACTAATGCCGTGGCTATCTGCATGGTGGGCGATATTTTCAAACTCTTCGCTTGAGGCCAAGAGCGCCTTGGACGGAATACAGCCCACATTCAGGCAGGTTCCCCCCAGAGCTGGCTCGCTCTGCGGGGTGAGCCACTTCTCCACGCAGGCGGTCTTAAACCCGAGCTGCGCGGCGCGAATGGCGGCTATATAGCCCGCCGGACCCGCACCAATTACAACGATATCGAATTCTTGTGCCATGGTCTGCCCCTTCTAGATTTCAAGAAGGAGGCGGGCAGGATCTTCCATGGCCTCTTTCATGGTCACCAGGCCCAGCACGGCCTCGCGGCCATCGATAATGCGATGGTCGTAAGACATGGCAAGGTAGTTCATGGGCCGAACCACCACCTGACCGTTCTCAACCACTGCGCGGTCTTTGGTGGCATGAATGCCCAGGATGGCCGACTGCGGCGGGTTGATGATGGGGGTGGAGAGCATGGAGCCAAAGACCCCGCCGTTAGAGATCGAAAAAGTACCGCCGGTGAGTTCATCGAGCGAGATCTTGCCCTCGCGTGCGCGCACGCCGAAGTCAGAGATGGTCTTTTCGATCTCGGCAAAGGTGAGCTGATCGGCATTGCGAATAATCGGCACCACCAGGCCCCGCGGCGAGCCCACGGCAATGCCAATGTCAAAGTAGCCGTGATAGACAATGTCATTGCCATCCACCGAGGCATTAAGCACGGGGTATTTCTTGAGCGCCGCCACCGCCGCTTTCACAAAAAAGGACATGAAGCCCAGCTTCACGCCGTGTTCTTTTTCAAACCGGTCGACATACTG
>VGHK01000067.1 GCA_016868305.1 Betaproteobacteria bacterium
GACAGCCATGTCGCAGCCTTCAACTCCGACGGCAGTGATAAGGTCGTTTCAAAGTACTCCCCGGAAGAGATCCGGGAAACCATCTCGAAGCTCGTCGCTGAGGATAAGACAGACCTCGCCTTTGCGTTAAGTCAGTCGGGTCTCGCGCTGTATCCAGATAGCGAAGACGTTCTGGCAATTGCCGGACTCTTGGCAATGCTGAAAGAAGACTGGGTAGAGTCCGCCGCGATTCTGAATCACCTGATTGAGATTCAGGCCGATCGCACCCCAGTAACCACCCACATTATGTTTATTCGTGCCCTGCGCTGCGCGCTAGAGCCGGCTGCCGCCCTAAGCGCAGTGATGCTTGCCCACGAGCAGTATCCCAACCACCCCGAGCTTGAAAAAGAGTTCCTGGCCTTAAGCGAAATGCTGGGCCTGGCCACTTCGGAATAACCATCAGCGGATCCTAATCCCTGGGCAATGACCATAGATGCGGCAACAACCTGCCGGCAATCCGTCACCCCATAGATACGGCGCTATCAAGGAGATTGATAAATGAGCGTGATTAACACCAACATAAAGGCGATCGTGGCGCAGGATTCGATGCGCCAGGTAAACCTGAAACTGGCCACCGCCATGGAGCGCTTGTCTACGGGCCTGCGTATTAACTCGGCAAAAGACGATGCGGCTGGGCTGGCCATTTCCGAGCGGATGACAGCCCAGGTTCGCGGATTTGGCATGGCAATCAAAAATGCGAACGACGGCCTTTCGATGGCCCAGACGGCCGATGGCGCCTATGGTCAGGTTACCGACATGCTGCAGCGCATGCGTGAACTTGCCGTGCAGGCGGCTACCGGATCGATGAGCCCCTTAGACCGGAAATCCATTCAGTTGGAAATCGAAGAACTGAAGATGGAGATCGAGAACGTCGCCACGAAAACCCATTTCAACAACATCAAGCTACTCGATGGAACCGCTGAAGAGGTGGTGCTGCAGGTGGGTGCCAACCAGCACGACATTATGACGATTGGTTTTGACTCGGTACGTACCAAAGATATCGGTTCAGGCCTGCAGCCTGCATTAACCTCGGTTGGGGGTCGATCCACCGTATTCGATGCATACGTAGCCGGTGATCTTGTGCTCAACGGCGTTCTTGTCAATGCATCCATTTCTCCCGACGACAATCTGTCCTATGCTGACAAAACCGCTAGCGCAATCGCTAAAGTCGCCGCAATCAATCGCGTAAGCGAGCAAAGTGGTGTGATTGCAAAGGTTAATGACACTTTGGTTGAAGGCGTAACCATGACCGCCGCTACGGGCACGGGTACCATCACAATCAATGGGGTCGCCACAGCAGTCGTCACGGTAACGACCGATGCCGAGGTCTCGCGAGCAAACGTCATTACAGCGATTAACAATATCTCGCAACAAACCGGTGTTCGTGCGGTAGACACTGGCGCAAGGGACCAAGGAGTTACCTTGGTCGCGGAGGATGGTCGAAACATTACTGTGCAGTTATCGGCAGGCACAGGGACCTTCACAGCCGTCACCACCGGCTTACAGGCTAATAACACAGAACTTACTTATGTTGGGACATACTCTCTCTACTCCCAAACGGGACAGCCGATTGATGTAAACCACCAGATCGGCAGGGACATAACCGGCACAGGTCTTCGAATGGGTACCTACACGCCCAAGCAGGCGATTATGACAACGCTGGAACGTTCAGGCGGTGGCAGTACTGCCATACCCGCCGGTCCACCTGCCCCCCAAACAGCCGGCGTTGAGCCAAGTAGCGCGACCGTTGGGGTTCTCAATGGCAGCACATTGGTTCTAAACGACATCGCAATTGGTGCTGGTCGTGCAACTGACGATACCGCTTCAATATCAACTACCGCAAGCTCCAAGGCTGCGAGCGCAATTGCAATTGCTGCAGCGATTAATCGGAAGACCGAACTCCATGGCGTTACGGCGAGGGCTGAGCCCAATGTTGTCAGGTCGGAGACGCTACCCACCAGCTTTCAAGCGGGGAGCTCCGGTCAGATCAGCCTCAATGGTGTGGAAATTAGCGTAGGTACGGTAAGTCGCAATTCTGTGCTCGAAGCAATTAATGCTCATACGGGTCGGACTGGCGTGATTGCTCGTGCCTATGGAGAAGGAATTGAACTTGTTGCAGAAGACGGCCGCAATATTGTGATTGCAACCAATCAGAACATCAGCGCAGGAAACCTGGGCTTATCTGGAGTGAGTATTGGTGCGTCCGGGGCTGCTACGGTGTCTGCTGGTAATGGGAATGCATTCTATGCTTCCGTAAGTCTTTCCTCTGATCGCGCATTTGCGGTGAGACGAGGGGATGAAGGCGGACTACTCACCACTGGGAACTTCCATGCCCTAGGCTTTCGCGAGGGCACCTTTGGCGGCAAAGACACCGGCGTAAAGATTGCGGAGCTTGATGTCACGACCCAAGAGCACGCGTCTATAGCGATATCGGCGGTTGACGCCGCATTGGAGGACGTTCTTGCAGCTCAGGCGCGATCCGGTGCCTTCCAAAACCGGCTTGATGCTGCTCTAAATGTCTTGAGCGAATCGGTAGAGAACATGAGTGCCTCGCGCAGTCGTATTCAAGATACCGACTATGCCCTGGAAGCGACCAATCTGGCGAAGGCGCAGATTATTTCGCAGGCTGCCACGGCGATGTTGGCTCAAGCCAATCAGTCGCAGCAGACAGTTCTGCAGCTGCTGCAGTAGTCGTCAAAGACAAAACTGCGGAAAGTGATCCTTTCCGCCTAAGCCCCGGGGTATGCCCACAAGGCCTCTACCTTCGGGGCTTTTTTCTTGGGGCATGCTTTTGGTCAGGAAAAACGCGCTTGGCAGGCTATTGCCGCCTTTTCGACACGGGGTGGCAAGCCCTTGCCTGGGCGGCAACACGGAAATATTAATTCATAAAATCAATTACTTACGGGCTTGTATCGGAAAAAGACTTCTGGCACGAAGCCTGCTTATCAGGTCTGCAGACCTACGTGGTGTGGGTCGGCGTCGGATGAATAGAAAGGTCCGACCACAAGGAGAGAAACAATGGCGGTGATCAATACCAATACTAAGGCACTGTTTTCGCAGAATGCGTTGAAGGTCTCGGGCAAGCTCCAGGCGAAGTCTATGGAACAGCTCTCCACGGGCAAGCGCATTAACACTGCGGGCGACGATGCTGCCGGTTTGGCAATCTCCACCCGCATGACCACGCAGATTCGCGCGCTGAATATGGCGGTGCGTAACGCGGGCGATGCCATCTCTTTGATTCAAACCGCGGAGGGCGCTACTGGCGAACTCACGAATATGATGCAGCGGATGCGCGAACTGGCCATCCAGGCAATCAACGACACCAACAGCAACCCTGACCGAAGCTACCTTGACCTGGAGTTTCAGCAGTTGAAGCAAGAGGTCGTGCGTGTTGCCGAAATGACAGAGTGGAACGGCTTTAAGGTATTAGACGGTACCGCGGGCGAACGCGTTGGCGAGGTTCCTGTATACAAAAAGACATCGGTGAACCTGAATGGTGATGTTCTCATTGAACCGACCAGCCGGCGCACCTTAGGCGGCTCGGGCGCGGGTGAGCAGCAGACCATTACCTTTACGGGCACGCCCGCCACCGGCACCATTAAGGTCTTTGGTATTCCCATTACGATCGACTCAGTCGCGGCAACTAGCCTCACGACTTTTACAAATGCCGTAGAGGCCGCCTTGAAGGCATCCCCGGCGTTTGATGCCACCTCTGACCGTACTATCACCCGAGTGGGAAACGCATTGACCCTTGGCTTTAATGCCAACGATGGGGATATTGCCCCCGTTGAAATCGATTTCGGATCAACAGCAGTGGGCGTCACGCGGGCCACCGCCCGCGAGGCCGTAGTTATTGCCGATGAACTCTTCTCTAACAATGCATTCTTTACCCGCACAGGAAAGCTAACGATTGAGGTGCCCACCGGTGCGGGCTCTACCGTAACTGCCTCATTTCTTACGCAAGATAACGAGACGATACTGCTTACCGGTGTGCTCGACCGGGCCGCCGGCACGATTAGCTTTAGCCGAAGTGCAGGGAATAACCGTCAGGTCTTTTCGGGTGAGTTAGGCACCAGCGCCGATACCTTGGTTTACACCCTGCGTAACTCGGCACAGACCGTACAGAACCTGACCAATCGCCCGATTCGGCTGGAAATCAACGTAGACGGCTCAATTCCGGCCTTACGTGCGGGTGACCTGCAGGTTAATGGAATTGATGTTGGCGCCTCTTATGCCGCCGACGACATGCTCTCCCCCCGAAACAATGCCGCTGGCAGTGCTATTGCGAAGGCCGCTGCCATAAACCGGGTAGCCGCGGCGACAGGTGTCTCGGTAGGTAAGTCGCAGGCCATTACGATTGCGGGGGTTCCTAAAGAGGGCGTGATTAAAGTGGCGGGGGTGGATGTCACCATTACGGCCATGGAGGACACCGCAGTAAAGGCGGCAGCCAAAATAGCGGCGGCCCTGCGTGCTAGCCATATCTTTAACCAGGACAGCGGCCGAACCATTTCTTATGCCCAAGGCGGCTCGGTGATCTCGATCGACTACCCGGTGTCGGAAGGCAATGTAGGCAATGTCGAAATTCTTCCAGGCACCACCAACTTAATCGGCGTGGTCGACGTCGCCAGGGAGTATTCAACCTCATCTCCCGGTACAGGCGTATTCGCTAAGGTAAACGAGAACGTTGTGGTGGGTCAGGCCATGACTCCTGGCTCCGTGGTAACGGGCGTGGTACGCATTAATGGGTTTACTTCGGCCAATATCACCACCAGCCTGAACAACACCCGGGAGTCACGCGAGACCGTGGTGGCTGCAATTAATGCCATTAGTAACCGCACCGGAGTGGTGGCCGTTGACACAGGCTTTGACTCTAGGGGCATCACGCTTCTGGCCAAAGACGGAAGAAACATTGAGCTGACCTTTGAGACACCTTTTAACAAAGACCTGTTTGGCCAGCGCATTGGACTTCGCGAGGGCGTGCAGTCTAGCACCATCTCGCTGGAATCAAAGATTCCGGCCCCAGTGGTTTTAACCAGCAACACGCTAGGCGACATCTCGCGGGCAGGCCTGACAGAGGGTAACTTCACCAAGAACCAGTCGGTCTATGACACCGTTCCAAGAGCCATGGTGGACACGCCACAGGCCCAGGTAATGGCGGTTTCGATTGGTGGCACTGTTGCCGCTACAGAGACTTTCACTGCCACCATTAATGGCACGCCCTTTACTGCTACTGCCGCAGGTACCAGCGCGCAGGACGTGCGCAATGCCCTTGTAACGGCCATTAATGCAAACCTTACGCTAGGTGTGCTTGCCACCGCCGGCCGTAGCCCCTCAGAGATTCTGTTAACCGCAGTAAACCCGGGTACGGCCTTTACCCTATCCACACAGACCACTAGCGCTGCCGGCTCTTTGGAAGGCGTAATGGTGTCGCCAAATAGGCCTTCTGAGGCCAGAGCGCTTACCGATAATGATCTGGTGATCAATGGCATAAACATTCGGCCCTCCACCACAGGCGATGACACTAAGAGCAGCACCCAAACGCTTAGTAGCGATCGGGCAGCCAGTGCCATTGCCATTGCGGCCGCAATCAATGCCCATCGGCACGAGACAGGCGTTCGGGCGCTCGCCAACGGCGCAACCACTAAAGGGCTGTTTACCGATACCAGCTTGCCGGAAACGGCGTTGGTAAAAATGTATACCCTGCATGTCAATGGCGTGGCCGTTGATGTGGAGTTTGTAAAGGATGAGTCTGGCCTCGACCGTCGTACCAAGGTGGTGAACGCCATTAACGCCCGTGTCGGTCAGCATGGGGTGTCGGCCATTGACAATGGCTTTGGCGTGAGCCTAGAAACCGACGGACGCAACCTGTCGGTCTGGTTTGATGGGGGAATTAATAACCTTTCGGCGGCAAGCTTCGGACTTGATAGGGGCGGCGCGGTGGCGCAGGTCTCGCGGCTAAACCTTGGCGGAACCGTTGCTGCAACCGATACCGCCACGGTAGTGATTAATGGAACAACCATTACTTCTACGGCAGGACCAACGACTGCAACTGCGCTCGCAGTGGCGGTCGCAGCAGCGATTCAGGCAAAAATTGATGACAACACCCTCACGAATATCTTAGTGCGTCAGACCGGCGCTGTGGTGGAGGTTGAGTCTACGGTGCCGGGCACAGCCTTCGACCTGCGCGGTGCTGCTGTTAATTCAACCGCGGCAACGCTGCGGCTATCCACTGTTCGCGAAAATAGCTTTGGTGATACCCAGGTAACTGCCATTCGTGGCACTACCGACATTCCTGTAGAAGACAGCCGGGCTGCCCGCACCGTGTATGGCTCAGTGCGCATGATCTCGGACTCGGCTTTGCTTCCCAAGCTGCCTTCACCCGTGGGTGCGCCGCCTTCTGATCGGCTTGATCTGCTCAAGGCAACGGCCAAGCCCTTTGTTGTCTCGGTGGGAGAAAAGGGCTTTAACCCAGACGGTAACTTTGTTGCCCTTGGATTCCAGCAAGGCGCCTTCGGTGGCCGCTCTAGCGAGGCGATGGATCCGCCCAAGGTTGGCCGGCTGGCCTTCCAGGTGGGCTCAAGCGCCCAGCAGCTCATCACCATCGACCTGGCAGACTTTGGTAAGAACGGGTCGATTACCAACGAGATTACCAACGATGTGGATCTCAATGTAGAGGCACGTACCGCCCGAATTCATACCCGAGAGCACGCCACTGAAGTGCTGCGCATGCTCGACGATGCCATGGACAAGGTGAACGCCACCCGCGCCCAGATGGGTGCAGTCATGAACCGGCTGCAGTACGCCATGGATAACCTAAGCAACATCTCGATGAACCAGGAGGCCTCACGGTCCCAGATTCAGGATGCCGACTATGCCAAGTCGTCTACCGAGCTGGCCAAGAGCCAGATCATGCAGCAGGCGGCAACCGCCGTGTTGGCCCAGGCCAATCTGAGTCAACAGACGGTGTTGCAACTTCTGCAGGGCTAAGGGGTACACTTTGCGAAATGAGCGAAATCTACATTCCGAAAGGGCCCCGTAAGACCGAGGTGGACTGCAAAGACAGGCCTAAGATTCGGCCGCCCTGTAAGGTCTGTGGGCTGATTCGGGCCTACCTGATGTTTGCCGTGCCGCTGATCTTTATGGTCTTTGCCGGGGTGGAGATCGACTGGCCCGATATCAACATGACTGCTCTGGTGGGCTATCTCTTCCTGGCGGCATTTCTGGTTCAGGTGGCCTGGCGGGTCTATGTCGACTACTACAAAAAAAAATAGCCCGGTTGTTTCTACCCCTAGGGCCTCTAAGGTCCCTAAGGTTCTTAAGGCCGGCTCAGTGGACCTCTTGGTAGGGGACGACGTGCGCCAGGCTGGCCCGGCACCCGGTGCACTGGGGGCGGAGCCTTCCGACCAAAAGTCTGGCCCGAACTGCTGGGGCTGCCGATACTTTGCCGTGAGCTGGGACCCGCATCGCCCCTATGCCTGCAATCTGATGGGATTTAAGACCAAGATGCTGCCGAGTATTGAGGTGCTGCGCACCGATGGCCGGTTTTGCCAGGGCTTTGTGCCAAAAAATTAAAAGCGATGTTGCTGCGCTAGCGGCGAGTCGCCACCGCAGAATTGGCGCTATTTGTGGCAGTAACTGTGGGCGTTGTAGCTGCCATGGCAGCAGCCGAGGCAACGGTGCCGCTGCGGCCTGTGGGGTT
>VGHK01000068.1 GCA_016868305.1 Betaproteobacteria bacterium
AGCTATAGGGGTGGCAAGAAGGCTGGCCGATAGCAGGCCTGCTGCGAGGTGTAGGGCACCGCGACGATCGAAGTTCATAGGGAGTCTCCTGAGTTAGACGAATGTCTGCAAACGGCATTTTTGGTCTTGATCACCACTTTTCTCTATCCCCACGATAGCAAAGAACCTAGTGGCTTGCTAGCTTTATTCGATCAGTCCGCCCTATGGTTAACACTATAATTATGGTGACAGTTTACCGATCTCAGACATTTTTCAATCAGACCAAGCAGCGAAATCCAGATGAAACGCTAGCGACACATCCACCACTGCAGAAAAGGTTGTTGCTATGCGGCAGCCTAAGAGGCGGGATAATTTTTCGGTCTGCTAAGAGGGAGGAAGCTGTCACTCTGAGTGGTTAAACTAGCATCTAAACGCTTCTTTCCGAGGCCTGGAGACGATATGAGTACGATTGCGCAGTTGCGCAGCATTCTCAAAAACACCCGGACGATCGCCGTGGTCGGTCTGTCAGCTGACTGGTACCGACCATCGTATTTCGCAGCCAAGTACATGCAGGAGCATGGCTATAAGGTGATTCCGGTCAACCCGAAGTACACCGAAATTCTGGGTGAGTGCTGCTACCCGGACCTGAGATCTATCCCCGAGAAAGTTGATATGGTTAATGTGTTTCGCAGGAGCGACGATTGTGTACCTATCGCTGAAGACGCGGTGTCTATCGGTGCAAAAAGCCTGTGGCTGCAACTCGGTGTAATAAATACCGATGCCGCCCGTATCGCCGGAGCCGCGGGTCTGAACGTTGTCATGGACCGCTGTGTGAAGATTGAGTATGCACGGCTATTCGGGGGGCTCGGCTGGTTCGGCGTGAACACGCGCATTATCTCCGCGCGTCGCCCGGTTTGATGGTTCCTTGGTTTCTTGTTTGGTAAAGCCATGTCACAAGATCACATTTACGATTTCGATACACTCTGCCTGCATGCTGGCCAGCTGCCAGATGCCGTCACTGGCGCGCGCGCGGTACCGATTTACCAGACTACTTCGTATGTCTTTGACAGTGCGGATCATGCAGCTAGCCTGTTCAACCTGCAGACCTTTGGCAATGTGTATTCGCGCCTTTCTAACCCCACCGTCGCGGTGCTGGAGGAGCGTGTGGCCGCACTCGAAGACGGACGGGCAGCAGTAGCTACATCGAGTGGCATGGCTGCGCAGATGATTGCCATGCTCAATATCTGCGGGGCCGGCGATGAGATCGTTGCGGCGCGCACTTTATATGGCGGCACGCGCACGCAACTCGATGTTAATTTTCGCAAGCTGGGCATTGAGACGGTTTTCGTGGATTCCGATGACCCGGAAAATTTTGCGCGTGGGATTACGTCGAAAACCAAACTTTTGTATGCGGAGACCATCGGTAATCCATCGATGAACGTGCTCGATATCGAAAGAGTCGCGACCATTGCCGCGCAGGCGGATCTGCCGCTGTTCATCGACAATACCTTCGCCAGCCCCTATCTGTGCCGTCCGTTTCAATGGGGTGCTGCGGTGGTTATGCACTCGGCGACCAAATTCCTGGGGGGGCACGGCACGACGATGGGCGGAATCATTGTCGAGTCTGGTAAATTTAACTGGGGAAACGGCAAATTCCCGACAATGACCGAGCCATCGGCTGGATATCACGGTGTGCGTTTCTACGAAACCTTTGGTGATTTCGGTTTCACCATGAAATGCCGGATGGAAGGCCTGCGCACTTTCGGGCCGGCGCTTTCGCCGATGAATGCTTTCTTGCTGCTGCAGGGTGTGGAAACCTTGCACCTACGTATGGAGCGGCATTGTAGCAATAGTCTGAAAGTTGCCGAATTTTTGTCTTCGCATCCCAAGGTGTCATGGGTGAATTACCCGGGGCTAAAAAATAACAAGTATCACGGGCTGGCTCAAAAATATCTGTCGCATGGTGCGGGCGCCGTGCTGTCATTCGGTGTCCATGGTGGGGCAGCTGCAGGCCAGAAATTCATCGAGAACGTTGAATTCCTCTCACATCTTGCTAATGTCGGCGATGCGAAGACACTGGTGATTCACCCGGCGTCGACTACGCATCGGCAGCTTTCGGAAGCGCAGCAGATCGCTGCCGGTGTGCCTCCGGATCTGATTCGCTTGGCGGTGGGGATTGAATCAGTCGATGATATTTTGTGGGATATTGACCAGGCATTGCATCGCCTGACCCTCGGGTAAAGGCAATCCCGCTTTTTTCGCTGCACTGCTCCGACATACGCGGGTCGATACCCAACCCCTCGTAGACGCCAAGATCTCAGCCAAGCGCGTCGTTGACCTGCTCGTGAAATTCGGTAAGTTCCACTGCGTTGTTGATTTCGCGCGGAAGCGCATCACGGGCAGAAAACACGCCCAAAATCTTTCCGGCCTCGTTTATGACTGGCAGATGGCGAAACCCGCGCTCAATCATCATAACGACCGCATCTGTGACCTTGGTGCTAGGCGCTACCGTGATGGGGTTTGGTGTCATCACCTCTGCGACTGTTGCGACTGCCGGATTCACTGCCTTAGCCAGTACCTTGGTCATCAGATCGCGCTCGGTAATGATTCCCAAGAGCTTGTCATCGTCGATCACCAGAATTCCGCCAACGTTTGCTCGTGTCATCACACAGGCGGCATTGTAGATGGTGGCAGTGGAGTAAACGCTGAGCACATGGCGCTGGGCCATTGATTGAAAGACGGTGCGTTCAGACATGAAAATCTCCTTTTTTAGCGCAAGGCGCTGTTGATTTTCTCCAAAGCTGCAGCGCCGGGACAGAGGTCGCTCTCAACAAGGGCGTTAAGCGGCGTTGAGACCGTGTTTAATGCAGTATGCATGTCGCTAGCCAGAGGATCAAGGTATAAAAGGCCTGTCACAATTTCCCCCAGCGCCGCGTGCTTTTGCATATAGCTAATTGCTGCGTAGCGGTCGGTTGGGTCGTAATTGGCATGCAGCTTCTTGAGCTTCAAAATCGTACCATCATGCTGGGTCACCTGAATGCTCTCACCAGGGGCATATTGTGTGGTGATTTCCTCGCCCGGCGAAATAAAATCAATCCGGCTCACCGATTCGTTGTGCTGGCGGACATAGTCGTAGCTCTTGGTGCTACCGCCGTGGTTATTAAAGGTTACGCAAGGGCTAATCACATCAATAAACGCCGCGCCACCATGTGAAATCGCGCCCTTGATCAGGGGCACTAGCTGTGCTTTGTCGCCAGAGAAACTTCGGGCGACGTAAGTGGCGCCAAGCTGAAGCGCAAGGCCCACAAGATCCACCGGGTTTTCGCTATTGATCACCCCCTTTTTACTTTTCGATCCGCGGTCGGCAGTTGCCGAAAACTGGCCTTTGGTTAGACCATACACGCCATTGTTTTCTACGATATAGGCCATGCATACCCCGCGCCGCAGGGCATTGGCAAACTGTCCGAGTCCAATGGATGCGGAGTCGCCATCGCCGGATACGCCCAAATAGATCAGATTACGATTGGCAAGGTTGGCACCCGTCAGCACGGAAGGCATACGGCCATGCACGGTATTAAAACCATGGGAGGCACCGAGAAAGTAATCTGGGGTTTTCGAGCTACAGCCGATACCTGAGAGCTTTGCCACACGGTGGGGCTCAATATCAAGCTCCCATGCCGCCTGAATAATTGCCGCGGAAATAGAATCGTGGCCACAGCCGGCGCACAGGGTGGAGATACGGCCTTCGTAATCCCGTCGGGTATAGCCCACCTTATTGGTCTGCAAGGTCGGGTGGTGCAGACGCGGCTTTGTGATATACGTCATGCGGCCTCCTTGAGCTGAGCCATTTCACGGTGAATCGCATCACCAATAAATCGGGCGGTAATTGGCGTGCCATCGTAGTGAAGTACCCGAATTAACCGAGCAGAATCAAGCCCGAGTTCGTTGATGAGCAGGGTGCGCATCTGAGCATCGCGGTTTTGTTCCACCACAAAGACCTTGTCATGTCGGCTGATGAACTCGCGCACCGAGTCTGGGAAGGGGAATGCCCGAAGCCTTAGCGAATTGATCTGTACGCCTTTGCTCTCCAATACATCCAAGGCCTCCTGCATGGCAGGCGCTGTGGAGCCAAAGTAGATTACACCGTATTTCGTTGGGCGCGAAGCCTTTTGTTCGACAGGCTGGGGCACTAACTGGGCTGCGCTATGGAACTTTCGCAGCAGCCGCTCCATGTTGTAGATGTAATCTGGGCCACGTTCGGAATAACGTGCATAGGGATCACGGGTGGTACCCCGAGTGAAAAAGCTTCCCTTGGTGGGATGGGTGCCAGGCAGAGTACGCCAGGGGATTCCATCGCCATCGACATCTTTATAGCGGCCGAAATCCCAGCCTGCCTCGAGCTCCTCTGCACTTACCACCTTACCGCGATCGAAGAATCGGCTGTCATCCCACTTAAACGGCTCACATAAACGATGATTCATGCCGATATCGAGGTCGCTCATCAAAAAGACTGGTGTCTGCAGGCGATCGGCGAGGTCCAGTGCTGCCGCAGCATGTTCAAAGCACTCATGCGGGTCTTGTGGGAAAAGCAGTACATGCTTCGTATCACCGTGGGAGGCGTAGGCGCAGGCTAGGATATCGGATTGCTGTGTACGGGTGGGCATGCCTGTGGAAGGCCCGCCACGTTGCACGTTAATGATCGTCACTGGAATTTCGGCAAAATAGGCCAGGCCAATAAACTCGGTCATGAGCGAAATTCCAGGGCCAGATGTCGCTGTAAAGGCGCGTGCACCGTTCCAGCCTGCGCCGATTACCATGCCGATTGAGGCGAGCTCGTCTTCCGCCTGTACGATTGCGAATTTATGCTGGCCCGTGGCGCGATCCACACGGTACTTTTCACAGTATTTTTGAAAGGCCTCAGGTACCGACGACGACGGCGTAATCGGATACCAGGCGGCTACCGTCGCGCCGCCGTATATACAGCCAAGTGCAGTCGCGCTGTTGCCATCGGTAAAAATCTGGTCGCCCACATTGTCGGCGCGGCGAACCCGAATGCCCAAGGGATGATGCAAATGGTCTTTGGCGAACTGGCGTCCCAGGTTTAGGGCGCGAATGTTGGAATCCAACAGCCGCTCTTTTCCTTTGTACTGCTCGGCAAAGAGTTTTTCAAACACCTGAACATCTATTTCTAACAGGACCGACAGCACGCCAACATAGATAATGTTTTTAAACAACTGGCGCTGGCGTGGGTCGGTGTAGGCCGTGTTTGTAATATCGGTAAACGGCACACCAATAACCTGAATATCAGCGCGCAGTTTCTCGAGTGGTACCGGTCGTGTGCTGTCATACAGCAGACAACCGCCCGGATCAAGCTCTGCAACATCGGCATCCCAGGTCTGCGGGTTCATGGCCACCATAATGTCCACGCCGCCACGTCGGCCGTGATAGCCCTTTTCGCAGACTCTCGCCTCGTACCATGTCGGCAGGCCTTGAATATTGCTTGGGAAGATGTTTCGTGGGCTTACTGGCACACCCATGCGAATAATTGCCTTTATAAAAAGCTCATTGGCCGAAGCGGATCCCGATCCGTTTACGTTGGCAAATTTAATGACAAAGTCGTTAACAGATTGAATTGGCTTCATACCGCCTCTGCGGCAACGGGGGCCACTTCCGGTTTTCGATCACGAGCCGCAGGCCCGGCCTGCGCGGTGTGCAATAAAAACTTCTGCATATCCCAGGCACCGGTGGGACAGCGCTCGGCGCAGAGGCCACAGTGCAGGCAAACGTCTTCGTCTTTCACCATGACCTGACCGGTCTTAAGAACCGAGGAAATATATAAGTCTTGTGCAAGATTCAGCGCAGGAGCCTTCAAACGTGTTCGAATTTCGCTTTCGACCACTTCGCCGGTGGGCCCAGGCGAGGTGAAGGTTATACAGTCCATGGGACAGATATCTACGCAGCCATCGCACTCAATGCAGGTATCGCGGTTAAAAACAGTTTGCACATCGCAGTTCAGGCAGCGGCTGGCTTCCATTAAGGCTGTTCGCTCATCAAAACCTAGCTCTACCTCCACCTTGATGTTGGCAAGAGCCTCCTCGGCCTTGGCCCAAGGCACTTTGAAGCGTGCATCGTTGGAAATATCATTGCTGTAGCTCCACTCATGAATACCCATTTTCTGGGCGATCCAATGCACACCAGGCTCGGGACGTTGGTTGATATCCTCGCCGTGTAGGAAGCGATCAATCGACACGGCGGCTTCGTGGCCATGCGCTACTGCAGTGATGATGTTTTTCGGGCCAAGGGCGGCATCTCCTCCGAAAAATACATGGGGCAGGGTAGACTGGAAATTCTCTTTGCCCAGAACAGGCAGGCCCCAGTTGTCAAATGCAATGCCACTGTCACGCTCGATCCAGGGAAAGGCGTTTTCCTGGCCCACAGCGATTAACACGGTATCGCACTCTATAAACACATCTGGATCTCCAGTAGCCACAAGACTGCGCCGGCCCTTCGCATCGTACTCGGCCCGCACGATCTCAAATGTCATGCCGGTGAGCTTACTGTTTTCAAGGACAAAACTTTTTGGCGAATGCATATTGATAATGGGGATGCCCTCGTGAATAGCATCTTCTTTTTCCCAAGGCGACGCTTTCATTTCGTCAAAGCCGCTACGTACGACCACTTTTACATCGTGGCCGCCTAAACGTTTTGCCGAGCGGCAACAGTCCATGGCCGTATTGCCCCCGCCTAAAACGATCACACGCCTACCAACCGACGTGATATGGCCAAAGGATACCGACGCTAGCCAATCAATACCAATGTGAATATCGGCTGAAGCCTCTTGCCTTCCGGTAATGTTTAAATCGCGGCCCCGTGGGGCACCGCAGCCCACGAATACAGCATCGAAGCTCTCTGCAAGCAGCGCGTTCATGGACGCAACACGCTCACCGCCTCTGAAGGTTACGCCCAGATCCAATATATAGCCCACCTCTTCATCGATCACTGTCTCTGGCAGACGAAACCTTGGGATCTGTGTTCGTATGAAGCCACCAGCCTTCTTTTCTCCATCAAACACCGTTACCTCATAACCTTGAAGCGCAAGATCACGGGCAACGGTTAACGAGGCAGGTCCGGCACCGACACAGGCCACTTTTTTTCCGTTTTTAGGCGAGGGAGTGGGTATGCGCGTTTTGAAGTCTTGCTTGTAATCGGCGGCAACACGCTTTAATCGACAGATTGCTACGGGCTCGGGCTTCTCACCGTTATTTTCTTCGACTCTGGAGCGTCGGCAGGCTGGCTCACACGGCCGATCACAGGTTCTGCCTAGGATGCCGGGGAAGACATTAGACGACCAGTTAATGCCATAAGCGTCGGTGTAGCGGCCTTGGCTAATGAGGCGAATATATTCAGGAACCGGCGTGTGTGCTGGGCAGGCCCATTGACAGTCCACAACCTTGTGGAAATAGGCCTGGTCAAATGGTGTTTTGGTCTGCAAAATCGTCTCCTCTGCTCGCAGATT
>VGHK01000069.1 GCA_016868305.1 Betaproteobacteria bacterium
GCTTCACGGTAGGAGCACTAAGCCATTCATGCACATAGCGCAGGGCCTGCTCGACTTGAAGGGGTGCTGGAAAGACTCTCGGGTTGGTTGAGATTCGCAGAAAAGCGAGAAGTACCACCCACGGAATAAAAACCGCTTCGACACCTGATAGGGTCTTTTCCCACCATAAACGGGCACGTTCGTGCTCAGGTAAATCTTGATTTACCGCGTAGAGAAGAAGATTGACATCGACCAGGATCATTTCCGCAGCTCAAGCTTTTGCATTACCGCTACCTCCTCTAAGGAGTCGGCAAGGTTTAGCGCTTTTTGCAGATCAAACTCCGGCTTCGGGCGACCCATCGATACCGGTGTGATGGAATAACTTACTGGCGCAGGCGGATGCTCAAGCGCGCGAAGACCCAGGCGTACAGCGTCATTGACGACATCTTTAAATGAACGACTTGTCTTACGCGCCCGTTCCTGGAGTTCCTGCGCAAGCTCATCTTCGAGGGTAATAGTTGTTCGCATCTTGACGGCCTTTATTTAGACATCATGATGCGCATGATGCTTGGCAAAGGTTTATCCTGTCAACACAAGATCACAATCTTCTCGCCCTGATGGGCGAGCTCAATGCGCCCATCAAGGATAAGACGCGAGTTTCCGGTTGAATCGGGCGATGCCCGCCGCATCTAGGACGCGCTGGTCCACGATGCTTTTTTCCTTGGCGGTTTTCACCTCCTGGCGCTCTACCAGAGACTCCATCTTACGTTTCTGCAACTGTGCCTCTGTCAGGGCCTCCTGGGCCGACTCCTTCTTCTCAAGAAGGCTCTGGGTCTCAAGGTTAAGCCGCTCCTCAAGTGCCAGCAGGTTCTGAATAAACCGCCTGAGTCCCTGCGCCTGCACAAGACCCTTATCGATCGTCAGGGCCGCGAGCTGCTGGCTGTACTCGTTCTTCAGCTTCAGTAGCTGCTCCCGCTGGGCGTCAATCTTTGCCTGTGCCTTTTGCAGTTCGGTCATGCGGTGCAGGCTGGCCTGTACCTTGTTCTCTGCCAGACGGGCAAGCAGCCCCAAAGACCGCGCTGACCCCTTGGCATTGGCGGTATCTTTTTTGTCGGTCATCTAGCGCCTCCGCCGCCCATCACGCCTGCGCCGAGGCCAAAGCCCATGCCAGCGCCTGCGGGCTGCGGCTGCGGCTGCGGCCTGGCTACACCCATGGGCGGCGCGGCCATACCGGGGGGTTTACCCATAGGACGTCCCCCCGGATTGGCAGCAGCCGATTGGGCGACAGGCTCGGCCACCGAGCGTTCGTAAAGCGCGATTAACGCGTCTTTCGCCTCCTCGTAGCTTGCCGGACTATGCATATCCTGGCACAGAAAAGTCGTCAGGTCAGACCGCAGACGAATCGCCGTATCAAGGTCGGGGTTGGTTCCTGCCTGATAGGCCCCCACCTGAATCAGGTCTTGGTTCTGCTGGTACAACGACCATAGCCGCCGGAGCCGGTTCGCGGCCTTCTGCGCAGCAGGGTCCACCAGGTTTTGCATTACGCGCGAGATCGACCCGTTGAGGTCGATTGCAGGATAGTGGGCCGCATCGGCCAGTACCCGAGAGAGCATCACCTGGCCATCGAGTGAGGCCCGCGAGATATCCACCACCGGGTCGGAGGCATCGTCATTTTCCGCAAGCACGGTATAGACGGCGGTAATCGCTCCATGGCCATGACGCCCCACCCCTGCCCGTTCAATAAGCGTGGGCAGAAGGCTAAACACCGAGGGCGGATAGCCCTTTGCGGTTGGGGGTTCGCCAACGGCCAGCCCAATCTCGCGTTGGGCATGGGCTACCCGGGTGAGGCTATCCATCAACAGCAGCACATTCATACCCTGGTCGCGAAAATACTCGGCAATCAGGTGGGCGTACTGCGCAGCCTTAAGCCGCAGGACCGCAGAAATGTTGGCGGGGGCAGCGACCACCACACTCTTGGCTAAGCCCTCAGGCCCCAGAGACTCCTGAATAAACGACTGCACCTCGCGGCCGCGTTCTCCTATTAGGCCAATCACTACGAGGTCTGCCTTGGTGTACCGAGTGAGCATACCCAAGAGGCTGCTCTTACCTACGCCAGAGCCTGCAATCAGTCCGATACGCTGGCCCCTGCCCATGGTAAGCATGCCGTTAATTGCCTTTACCCCGACATCGATCACCTGATCAATAGGGCCCCGTTCCATGGGGTTTACCGACAGGCCCAAGAGCGAGAGCTTGTCCTTGCAGTCGGGGTCGGGCAGGCCATCTAAGGCCTCACCCCGCGGGCCCACGACCCGCCCCAGTAGTTCCGGGCCTAGCCAGGCATGGGCGGTCTGTTCGATTACCCGAACCAGGTCTCCGGGCCCTACGCCTTTGGGCTCCACGAACGGCATTAAAAAAAGAGTCTGGTCTTGAAAGCCCACCACCTCGGCCTCAATGCGATGACCGCCCTCTCCCACCACCTCACAGACCGCTCCCAGCGGCGCCATAATGCCGCGGGCCTCAAGCGTGAGGCCCACCAGACGCGCGAGGCTTCCGGTGCGCGCCGGCAATGGTGCCCGGGTTCGGGCAATGGCCTTTTCGGCAAGGGTGTCAAAGCTCACCGGGTTCCTCCAGGGTCACTGCAGAGGCCCCATCAACAACCTCTTTCTGCTCTCTACGCGCTGGCATCACCACCGGCTCCACCTGGTCTAAGGCTTCCTTAATGAGCGCCACATTCTGCAGGAAAGATGGCGGTGGGCTGCCCGCATCGAGCCCCTTGGTAAGCGAGACCCACAAGGCCTCTGCCCGGTGCTCAATCAGATCCTCGATCAAGGCACCATTCATTTGTACCCGCACACTGCCTAAGGTAAGGGTGGCGTCGGCACGCAAGGACATGTTGCCTGGAAGGACTGCACCATGGCTCTTGAGGCGCTCGAGGTCTTCGGGGTTGATGCGCACCAGCACGGGCGCAGTCGGGTCCTGATCGAATTCCTCCAGAGCGGTTTGAATTAATCGTTCGATCGCCTGCGGGGAGACATGCAGGTCTCCCCGTACCAGCTGCTCTGCCAGGTGCACAGAGAGCTTTAATAAAGGGGCGAAAAAGGCCTCTGTGTCGCGCGCGGCTGTGGCCAGGCGGCCGGTGAGGTCCTTCAGGTCTTCGACCGCGAGCTGAACCTCTGCCTCCATCTCGTCGCGCGTACTGGCCTGCCCCTTGGCATAGCCTTCCTCATAGCCTTGTTGAAAAGACTCTTCCTGCAGCGGCTTGGCCTCGGCAATGCCTGCCTCACGACCCTGAGCATAGGCCTCATCAAAGACCTGCTGAATCTCCTCGGCTGAGACAAGCTGCATGCCTTGCGGAACCTCGAGGTCTTTTGTGTCTGTAGGTGCAGCCTCTAACCCCACCACAGACTCTGTCTCTGCGCCCTCGGCCGATCCTGTATTTTCGTCTGGCCCGGCCTCAGAACCCTTGGGTAAACCGGCCTCACTGTCTGCCGAGGGCGAAACCTGCTGGGCATCGTCTTGTAACTCGGGCTCGTCGCCTGCTGCGGCCTCTTGCGATTCCCCAGGCCCGGAGCTGGCTTCCTCTAAAGCGGGCTCAGCATCGGCACTCGCCTCGGCGGCTTGCCGTTCCTGCCTTGCCTCTTCTTCTTGCCGGGCCTCTTCGTCCTTTTGTGCCTGTTGGGCTTCCTGAAGAGCCAGCGCGGCCGCCTGCTCAGCCTCCTGGGCAACTTTGGCCTGCCGGGCCTCTTCGGCTGCCTGGGCCTCTTCGGCTGCCTGTGCCTCTGCAGCCTCTTTCTCTTGACGCGCCAAGGCCTCAGCCTTCGACCGAGGCGCCGTCTTGGCAATCTCTGCCACTGTGGCCATGGTCTGCGGACTTAATGCCTGAAACCCGGTGCTCGATACGCCCGCCAGGGTTCGGGCAATGGCCTGCTGCACCATGGGATCCGGCAAGGAAATTTCTTTCTCCGGAAGGCCAGGCATAAACGAGACCCTGGGCTCTTTGGCCGGAATCTGCTGGGCATCTTTGAAAAGATGGTCGCCAGGCTGGGGGTCATAGAGCACCCCCTCGGGCTTTACTAAGGTGAGAACGCGGCGCCCCTCGGGATCCCCCGAATGGGTAAACCGGGAGTCATTTCTAAACAAAATCTTCCCCGCGGCCGGCAAGCATTATTTCGCCCTTGTCGGAGAGCTTCTTGGCCAGACGCATAATCGACTTCTGGGCGTCCTCCACATCGGTAAGGCGCAGGGGGCCCTTGGCCTCCATTTCGTCGATAAACATCGCTCGCGCGCGGCTGGACATATTGCCAAAGAACTTTTCCTTCACTGGCTCGGTTGCGCCTTTAAGCGCCACCATGAGCATGTCCTGCTCTACGTTGCGCATCAGTGTCTGGATACTGCGGTTGTCCACACCCACCAGGTTCTCAAAGGAGAACATGTTGTCCTGCACCTTCATGGCGATATCGGGGTCAAGCGCATTGAGGCCCCCAAGAATCGACGATTCCAGGTCGGCCTTCGTGAAGTTCATGATCTTTGCCGCAGCCTTCACCCCGCCAAAGCTTGACGACTTGGCCGAGGAGCTCTTAGAGAACTGCTCCTTCATAATCTTCTCAAGCTCCTGCATCGCGGCCGGCTGAACGGTCTCCAGAGACGCAACGCGACGCAGAACCTCCGGGCGAATGTCGGGCGTGAGAAACGCCAGGACATCGGCAGCCACGTCAAAGTCGCAGACCGACAAAATAATGGCAATCACCTGTGGGTGTTCTGAGCGGATCATGTCGGCAATCGACCGTGCATCCATCCAGCGCAGAATCTCCAGGCCCTTGCTCGAGGCTCCGGGCATGATGCGGCTTAACACCGAGGCTGCCTTGTCTTCCCCCAGGGCGCGCCTTAACACATTCTCAACATAGTCTGAACTACCCAGGCCCAGGCTGGTTTGCTTCTTAATGGTGTTAATGAACTCATCGAGTACCGCACTGACCGCCTCTTGGGAGAGGTCTTGCACCGAGGTCATGGCGGCACCCAGGGCCTGCACCTCTTTGGGGTTCATGTACCGAATAATATCTGCCGCCTGTTGCTCACCAAGAAGAAGCATTAGTACGGCTGCGCGCTGGGTGCTCGTAAGCTCTGCGAGCTCCTGCTGCACTGCCTCTGACAGCGGCTCCGGCCCTGCGGGGGCCGCCACTGGCGCGGGCAGTTTGGCGACTTCGTCTTTTTCAGGCATCTTGCGCTCCTTATTCCCTTAGGCCAACGCTTATGCAGGCCGAATCAAGTTCTTCATCACCGTCGCCACACGCCCTGAGTCTTCGGAGACCAAGAACCGAATCAATGCAACCTTGTCGTCGTACGAGTTCGCGGTGTTAAGCATATCGATCGAGATCGATGACTTCTTGGGCTTGAGCTTGGCCTTAATATCTTCCAAGGTCTCACCTTCTTCAAGTTCTATCATGCCCATTTCTGCCTCGGTTAGTTCGGTGGGGGGTAGGGCGGTGGCAACCGACAGTGGCTGACCATCTGCGCCTATTAAGGGTCTGCCATCAGGGCTGGCCAGCATTGGCTTGCCGTCGGGGCCCAGTAATGGCTTGCCGTCGGGGCCCATAACCACGGGCATCGGCTGACCATCCGGGCCCACAGGAATCATGGCCATAATCGCGGCATCCTGGGCGGCCTGCTGCTCACTATTGGCCTGCTCAGCCGCCAGCCTCGCCTCTTCCTCGAGCTTGGCAGCCTGTTCCGCAGCCAGTGCAGCCTCTGCCTCGGCCTTGGCCCGCTTGGCCGCCTCGCGCTCCAGGGCTGCAATCTCTTTGGGAGACATGGTGCGACCCGAGAGCATATTAATAACCGGGCGTACTATGGTTACCAGAACAATCAGGAAGATAAGCGTGGTAATGCCAATCTTAATTGCGGTCATCAGCTCCTCATCGTTGTACCAGTACTGGGGAACCTCATCGGTGGCAAACTTTGCTGGCAACAGGGTGATCACATCGCCCCGGCCTTCCTGGTAGCCCACCACACCGCGTACCAGATTGGTGAGTCGGTCTAGCTCTGCCTGCGTGTAGCCGTACAAGGCCGAGTCTGCCGGTGCCTGGCCGTTGCCTTCGGCAGAAGAACCATTGGCACCATTGGCGCTGCGGGCCGCACCCGCCGAGGCACCCGGTTTACCGTTAATTACCACCGCAACCGAAACCCGGGTGATATTGCCCAAGGGGTTTTTAATGTACCGAACCGTTTTGTCGATCTCGTAGTTTCGCGTGGCACGCTTGCTCAGCGTCGTGTTCTCTTGCAATGCGTCATCAGCACTGGCACCGGTTTTGTCTGTATTAACCACCGGCGGGGGGGGCGTGTTGGTAATCGAACCTGGAATGCCCTCTGCGGTCAGCCGCTGCGAGCGGTCTTCAGCCAAGACCTCTGACCGCGTCTTCGGCCCTGTTTTGGTGTTGTCAAAGTCTTCTACTGCCACCTCGCTTTCGGTGAAGTCCATCACCACATCCACCTGCGAGCGCACATTTTCCTCACCCAAGACCGGCACCAGAATCTCCATAATCCGTGCGCGGTAGGTCTCTTCTACTTTTTGTTTGTGGGCCAGTTGGGCATCGGTCAGACCCATGGGTACGTTCTCGGGCCGCTGGGTAAGCAGATTTCCAAAGTTATCCACCACAGACACATTGGTGGCGGCCAGATAGGGCACACTTGAAGAGACAAGGTGCACAATGGCATCCACCTGCGGACGCGAAACAATTCGCCCCTGCTGGGGCGTTACCACCACAGATGCCTTGGGCTCTGCCCTATCACGCACAAAGACACTCTGCTTGGGCAATGCCAGATGCACCCGTGCCGCCTGAATGGTAGCAATCTCGGTAATGGTCATCGCCAGCTCGGTTTCCATGGCCTTGATGTATCGCACCTGCTCCATAAACTGGCTGGTAGTCATGGCGCTCTGAGAACCTAAGGCATCAATGCCGGTGGGTACCGGCGCCTTCGGAATGCCTTTTGAAGCCAGAAAGATTCGGGCCTCATAGAACTTACGTGAGTCCACCGTAATGCTGCCGGTGGACGGGTCCACCTTCGGGTCAAAGGCTGCTGCTCGCAGGGCATCGAGGGCAAGCTGCTGGTCTGCATCGGACAAGCCGGGCATCACCGCACGCTGGTAGGGCTTTTCCTGCTCGGAAGACGACGAGGAGACCATGCTAAAGATCACGTTAAACAGGCCCACAAACGCGATCAATAAGAACAAGACCATCATGATCGGAACGGCTTTTTTAATGGCCGGGTTCTGAAAGCCATCCCGCAGGAACTGTGCAAGGTTGAGGTTCTGCAGGGCAGGAATCGC
>VGHK01000070.1 GCA_016868305.1 Betaproteobacteria bacterium
ATTGGTCGGGGCGAGATGATTCGAACATCCGACCCCTTGCACCCCATGCAAGTGCGCTACCAGGCTGCGCTACGCCCCGACCGAACTTTGAACTTTAACATAAGGCCCCTGGCTAACAGACCCAAGCCCGTCTGTGAACGGGCGCTAGGACTTGAGGATACGCAGGATCTCGGTGAGTTCTTTGCGCAAACCGGCTGACAGGCCAGCGCCGTCGGCGTGCTGCCTGTCTGCGGCGCGCAGGCCGCGGGCGTTGGCATCGCCAAGGCTCCGGGCGACCCCATCGTGAGCCATTTCGGATGCCGCAGCTACCAGACCACCCTGGTCTGACTTGCCCTCTTGCTGCGCAGCGGGCCGCGCCTCAACCAGCCGGTGCCGGGCGCCATTAATGGTAAAGCCCTCTTCGTACAACAATTCGCGGATGCGACGGATGAGCAGCACCTCATGGTGCTGGTAGTACCGGCGGTTGCCCCGGCGTTTTACGGGCTTGAGCTGGGTGAACTCCTGCTCCCAATAGCGCAGCACGTGGGGCTTTACCTGACAAAGCTCACTCACCTCACCAATAGTGAAATATCGCTTTGACGGAATACCCGGAAGCACAATTGAACCCAACGAAACCCCTTCCTAAACCGCTTTTATCGAATCTTTTCGTGACACGAACAGTACCGTCAGCCCTTTAGCCTTCGTCATCGAGGCCTTCTTCAGAGTCGGAAGTAATTCCCTGAACTTGATTTTTAAGCTTCTGGCTTGCGTGAAATGTGACTACCCGCCTTGCCGAGATGGGAATAGGCTCACCCGTTTTGGGGTTACGGCCCGGCCGGGAGGACTTGTTGCGCAGCTGAAAATTGCCAAAACCCGAGAGCTTGACCAGCTCCCCATCTACCAGGGCACAGCGAATTTCTTCGAAAAAGCCATCGACAAGCTCCTTGGCCTCGCGCTTATTGAGCCCCACCTGGTCAAACAGGATTTCGGCGAGCTCTGCCTTGGTAAGAGCCCCTGCCCCTGAAAGCGTGATGACGGTTTCTATTTCGGGTTCGGCCTTTGTTTCTGTGAGCACGGGGCTTGGAATCCTAAGGGAGGGCGGGTGAATACAGGGGCTTTATGCGGTTCGAAGGGTGGCTCTGCAGTCGCGCTGCACTACTTCCACTATGAGGGCAATAGCCTGGTCGATATCGGTATCCGAGAGAGTTCGATCAGTATCTTGGAAGAAGAACCGGAATGCAAGGCTTTTTTCATTCTGTGCAATACCCTGCCCCTTGTATTCATCAAAACACATGAAGTTACTTAGTATAACCAGCTGTTTATTATTATTTTTTAGCTTATTGATGGCCGCAACCACCGCCCCAGAGGCAAGCCCAAGGTCGACCACGAAGGCCAGGTCGCGCACCACCATGGGAAACCGCGAGGGCGTTTGGGGCGTTGGCAGGCCCAGCTGGGTAAGGCTATCGAGGTCTAGCTCGAAGGCCATGACTGGCCTTGGAATCTCCCAGGTCTGTTGCAGGCTGGGATGCAGGGCGCCCAGCCAGCCTACCCTTTTGCCAGAGACCGCTACCCAGGCCGACTGACCCGGATGCAGAAACGGCAAGGGCTCGGATTCTGAGGCGGGCAGGCAGTCAATCGTTAAGGGCGCAACCATGGCCTGAAGGTCGGCCTTGATATCAAAGAAGTCCACACCCCGGGTGGGCTGGCCCCACTGCTCCTCGGCCACCGGCCCGTAGGCCAGCGCGCCAATTCGGCTGGGCTGGTGGATGCCTGCCACCGTGGTGGGCCCATCTGCCACTGCCGGCGCAGCAAGAAACACGCGCCCGACTTCGAAGAGTCGTACCCGCGACTCCTGACGGGCTAAGTTGTCCTGGAGCACCTTGACCAGGCTGGGCAGCAGGCTAGGCCGCATCAGGGAATACTGCGCCGCAATCGGGTTGAGCAGCTGCAGCCAGTCCGATGGCGCTGCAAAGCCCTCTGCCTGGGCAGGATCGATAAAGCTGTAGGTAACCACCTCGTGGTAGTCCTGGTAGACCATGGCCTGCCGAAGGGCGTGGGCCGAGCGTTCGGTTTCCTGAGGAATACGGGGCACCAGGTCTGCCACGGGAGAGCGCACCGCGATGGCATCAAAGCCCACAACCCTGGCAACCTCTTCGATAAGGTCTTCTTCGATTTCCAGGTCAAAACGCTCTGCGGGAGGGGTTATGCAGAAGAGATCGTCATCTGCCCGCGCCTGATGGACATAGGGAAGCTGCAGCCGCTCGAACACCTGACAGATCTGCGCCACCGAATAGTCTCGGCCCATAACCTTCACGCAGCGGCTGCGGCGCATCGTGACCTGGGGCCGGGCCGGAACCGCCAGGGTTTGGTCTTGCATAGGGCCGGCCCTGCCGCCACATACCTGCAGTATCAGAGCGCTCAGCAGCTCAATATGCGCCACGGTGGTCTCGGCGCTCACCCCGCGCTCAAACCGGTGGCCCGCATCGGTGGAGAACTTAAGCTGCTGGGATCGGCCACGGACTGCATCGGGCCACCAGAAGGCCGCCTCGATAAGGATATTCTGGGTGCCATCGGACACCGCGGAGCGCTGGCCGCCCATACCGCATCGGTGGAGAACTTAAGCTGCTGGGATCGGCCACGGACTGCATCGGGCCACCAGAAGGCCGCCTCGATAAGGATATTCTGGGTGCCATCGGACACCGCGGAGCGCTGGCCGCCCATAATGCCGGCAAGCGCAACCGGCCCTTTGGCATCGGCGATGACGCCAAAATAGGGTGACAGAACGGGCGACTGGCCATTGAGCAGCTCGAACGACTCGCCTTCGTGGGCCCAGCGCACCTCAATGCCGCCGTCTGCCATCGGCGCTAAGGCATCAAGGTCGAAGATATGGCTGGGCCGTCCGAGCTCGAGCATGACATAGTTGGAGAGATCTACCAGCACCGATATACACCGCTGGCCTGCGGCTTCCAGCCGTTTGCGGACAAAATCCGGCGTGTCGGCGCGGGCGTTTACGCCTTGAATCACGCGGCTGGAGAACCGCCCGCAAAGGGGCCGCGCGCCGGGATGGGTTTCTGGCCGAAGGTGAATCGGAAACACCGCCTGGCAGCCCACAGGGCAGATGCCCATTGCCCGGGCAGCAAGGCGTGAGGGCGCCACCAGGTCGCTAGACAGGTTTTGCAGCAGGCCGGCAGTTAGCGGCTCAGGCGCCCGCATTGGCTTTCCGAGAACCGCCGAGAGCTCGCGGGCCACGCCAAAGACCGACAGGCAGTCGGGCCGGTTGGGCGTGAGCTTGAGCACCAGGGTTTTCTCATCCAGCCTAAGCAGGTCGCGCAGATTGGTACCAAGGGCATCAGAGGCCGTTGGGCTGAGCTCGACAATACCCTCGCTTTCGTCAGAGATACCCAGCTCTTTTTGCGAGCAGAGCATGCCTTGACTTTCGACCCCGCGCATCTTGGCCCGCTTAATCTTGAAGTTGCCAGGCAGCACTGCGCCTTCGCGGGCGCAGGCCACATAGATGCCTACCCGTGCATTGGGTGCCCCGCAGATAATCTGCAGCGACTCTGCGCCAGGCCCTGCATTAACCCGACAGACCCTTAGCCGATCTGCATCGGGATGCTTTTCGGCAGATTCGATTCGGGCAAGCACCACCCCCGAAAACGGAGGCGCGGCCGACTCGAGGTCTTCGACTTCGAGGCCGGCCATGGTGAGGGCATCGGCAATTGCCTCGACAGATGCATCGGTGTCTATCCAGGATCGCAGCCAGAACTCAGGGATACGCATGGCTAGACCCCCTGGAACTGCCGTAAGAACCGCAGGTCATTTTCAAAAAATAGGCGTAGGTCGCCAATGCCATAGCGCAGCATGGTGAGCCGCTCGAGCCCGCTGCCAAAGGCAAACCCCATCACCTTTTCGGGCTCCAGGCCAAAGTGGCGGATCACCGTGGGGTGCACCTGCCCAGCCCCCGAGATCTCGAGCCACCGGCCTTGCAGCGGGCCGCTTCCAAACCGCATATCAATCTCGGCAGAGGGCTCGGTAAAGGGAAAGAAAGACGGCCGAAACCGGACATCAAGATCGGTGGTGTCGAAAAACTGCTGCAGGAAGTCGTGGTACAGGCCCTTGAGGTCGGCAAAGCTTACCGCGTCGCCCAGCCAGAGCCCCTCCACCTGATGGAACATCGGCGAGTGGGTGGCGTCGCTATCAACACGGTAGGTGCGGCCCGGGGCAATTACCTTAATGGGCGGCGTGTGCGACCGTGCGTAGCGTACCTGCATCGGGCTGGTATGGGTGCGCAGCAGAAGGGGCAGCCCGGAGCATCGGGCTGGTATGGGTGCGCAGCAGAAGGGGCAGCCCGGAGGCATCGTTACGGTCGAGGTAGAAGGTGTCCTGCATCGACCGGGCGGGATGGTTTTCGGGGTTGTTCAGAGCGGTAAAGTTGGTCCAGTCGTTTTCGATCTCGGGGCCATCGGCCACATCAAACCCAATGGCTCGAAAAATCGCCTCAATGCGCTGCCAGGTTTTAATCACCGGATGAATCGTGCCAACGCCCCTGCCTCGGCCCGGCAGGGTGATGTCGATGGATTCGGCGGAAAGCCTTCCGGCAAGGGCCTTTTGGGCGAGGGCCTGTCTGCGGCTTACGAGGGCCGCTTCGATAGACTTTTTGGCCTGATTGACCAGGGCCCCTTGCTCTTTGCGTGCCTGCGGGTCGAGGGCGGTGAGGCCCTTGAGCAGGTCGGTAAGCGGCCCGGCCTTGCCCAGAAACCGAGCCTTCTCGTTTTCTAGGGAAGCGGCATCTTGCGCCGCCTCAAAGGCGGAGACTGCCTCTGAGACGAGCCTATCGAGCTCGACGCCTCTGAGACGAGCCTATCGAGCTCGACCATGGGAAACGACCAGCGAGGCGAAGACTACTGCAGCCCGATCAGCCCAGGGCCGCCTTGGCCTTGGCCACAATGGCGGAAAAGGCGGCCTTATCGGCAACGGCCAGATCTGACAGCACCTTACGGTCCATCTCGATACCTGCCTTTTTCAGGCCATTGATGAACCGGCTATAGGTGATGTCTTGGGCACGGCAGGCCGCGTTAATACGCGTGATCCATAGGGCGCGGAAGACCCGTTTGCGATTGCGGCGGTCGCGATAGGCATACTGACCGGCGCGCATAACGGCCTGCTTGGCAACACGAAAGACATTATTGCGACGACCCCGAAAGCCTTTGGCCAGGGCAAGAATTTTTTTGTGACGGGCGCGAGCCGTAACACCACGTTTTACGCGAGGCATAGTGGTTCTCCTTTACGCGTAGGGCATCATGTCGCGCACATGCTGGGCATCAGAGGGATGCACAGTGAGGGTGCCACGAAGCTGACGTTTGTTTTTGGTGGTGCGCTTGGTAAGAATATGGCGCTTGGTGGCGTGGGCACGCTTGATGGACCCACTGCCTCTGGCCATAAACCGCTTGGCAGCGGCCTTTTTGGTCTTCATTTTGGGCATAACAGTTCCTTTATATAGCCCTATAGGGGGAAGGCACCCTGCCCTCACTTTAGCCCCATAGCAGCCGAGTTTTTACACCGTACTGCATTGACAACCGAGGTACAGCCTACGACAGACAACAAAAAAACCTGCGTACTACTTTTTCTTTTTGGGCGCCATTACCATGACCATTTGGCGCCCCTCTAGCTTTGGCATCTGCTCCACCTGACCGAGCTCTGCGAGGTCTTCTTTCACCCTTTCAAGCATGCGCATTCCAAACTCTTGGTGGGCCATTTCACGGCCACGGAACCGAATGGTGACCTTGGCCTTATCACCTTCTTCAAGAAACCGGGTAAGGTTTCGCAGCTTTACCTGGTAGTCGTTTTCGTCGGTTCCCGGACGAAACTTTACTTCTTTAACCTGTATTACTTTCTGCTTGAGCTTGGCATCGTGGGCCCGCTTTTGCTCTTGGTACTTGAACTTTCCGAAGTCCATGAGCTTGCAGACCACCGGAACCGCCTGCGGGGCGATTTCCACCAGATCTACCTCGGCCTCTTCGGCCAGCCGAAGGGCCTCTGCAATTTTTACGATGCCTACTGCCTCGTTGTCCACCCCAATGAGACGAACCTCTGGAACGGTTATTTCTTCGTTAACGCGGTGCGTTCTTTCTGTAGCGATTATCTAACCCCATTGAATGTCATAACACTCTGGCCCCCCACGTTTGCCGCTTTTCGCGGCTTTTTACGCTAACACCCGTCTGCCTTAGGCCCGGGCGGCCACCTCTGATGCAATACGAACTGCAAGATCTTCTAAGGACAACACCACCGGCTCAGTGCCTGCCTCTGCAGAGTCTTTGCCCGGGGCCGGCCCCGACGCAGTGTTTACCGACCTGCGGATGCGTAGGGCAACCTGCCCAGTTGCCTTCTCTTTATCACCCACAACAGCAATGTAGGGTACTTTTTGAAGGCTTAACTCACGGATTTTATAGGAAATTTTCTCGTTCCGCAAGTCTGTTTCGGCGCGAATGCCTTGTTTTATAAGGGTCTGGGCCACCTGGTGGGCATATTCGGCCTGGTTTTCGGTGATTGAGGCAACCACCACCTGCACCGGGGCCAGCCAGACGGGCATGGCGCCGGCATGGTTCTCGATGAGAATGCCAATAAACCGCTCGAGTGAGCCCACGATCGCCCGATG
>VGHK01000071.1 GCA_016868305.1 Betaproteobacteria bacterium
ACGCGACGCAGCCGCATGGCAATAAGGGTTGTGAGACCCACATAGGCGCCCGAGGCCCAGGCGGCGACCCAGAGCGGAATGGGCACCAGATAGAGCAGGGTAGAGATAAACAGAAAAAACAACACCAAGGTCGATGATGCCCTCAATCGGCACAACATGAACCCGCCGCTCGGAGGCCGGCGCCTGCACTGCAAAGCCAGAGAGAAAAAACCCCAGTGCTATGGCCAGCAGCGCGGTGAGCGCGATACGAGCCAAATGGTCTTTGGATTGATTCGGCCGAGGTTCTGTCTTACGATGCATAGGAAGCGTATTTCGTTTTAGGGGAGATGCATATGCTGACGCAAAACCAGATGGTTTGGTTAAATCACATGTTCTTTGCAAGTCTTGTGGTCTGGTTTCTGGCCTTGCAGGGAACCCTAACCCATTCAGCCCTCAAGTATGGCCCCGTAGATGTTGCAAAAGCTCTGCATTATCAGCCGCGAACGCCACCCCCTGTCTTCGACCCCGAGGTCACCGATTCTTCCGTCGAGAATGTCGATTTCGACCTCATGACCTTCTAGCCAAAGTCTGGCCCCTAGCCGCTTCGGTCATTGCAGCCTGTTTCAAACGCTCGTTCACGGTGGCGTTATGAAGTGGCGTTGTTGCGTGAGCACTGGTCGTTGCTCATAACGCAGCTTAGGCTTTCCTCTCTGCTTCTGGCCTGCGCCTGGCTTTTTGGCTGTGCAGCCCCGGTTGTCGATGTCCGGCCTGACAAGCCGCACCACACCGTCGGCGGGTTTCAAAATCTGCCCGGAGGGCTAGACAAGCCCGAATTCACCGATTTCTTGCGCTGGCAGTGGGAGCGTCTGCTTGGAACCCGCCTAGCCCAGGCCTTCGACACGGTGGCTAAAAAGGCTGTAGACCCAACACTTTTAGGGCAAACCAGCCTCGGGTGGCGTATGACCTGGCTTGGCCATGCTAGCGTGCATCTTCAGATTGATGGGCTGCATGTGCTTATTGATCCGGTGCTCAGTGGCCGTGCATCGCCATTCGAAGGGTTTGGCCCGCAGGCCTATAACCCCTCTCCCATCTCGCTTGAAGACCTTCCGAGAATCGATCTGGTGCTCATCTCGCACAATCATTACGACCATCTGGATGCGCGTACTGTTCGTGTCCTAGCCAGGCAGCCTGGCGGCTCGCCGATTTTTATTGTTCCCTTGGGGGTGGATCGATACCTGCGCAACTGGGGCGTGGAATCGGTATATGCGATGGACTGGTACGACACCCGCCTGTTCAACCTTCCGATGCGCAATACCGAGAGCCTCACGGTCGAAATGATTCCCGCACACCACTGGAGTCGGCGAACGCTTTGGGATACCAATCAAACGCTCTGGGCGGGGTTTCGGCTTCAGACAAAAGAGCTGCATCTCGTCTACACCGGTGACACGGGCTACAGCACGATTTTCAAGGACATGGCACGCCGATGGGCCCCGATTGACTGGCTTTTGGTACCGGTGGGCTGCTACGAGCCGCGCTGGTTTATGCGTGCCCAGCATGTGAACCCGGAAGAGGCGCAGCGCATCACGCAAGATCTTGGCGCCCGCAATGCCTTAGGGGTGCATTGGGGAGTGTTTAGGCTCTGCGATGAACTGGTGGAACAGCCATTGACCGACCTTATTAAAGTGCAGGAACAGCTGCCGGCTGGCGCCACGCGGATACAGATGTGGGCGATTGGCGAAACGATGCAGTTACAACAACCATTGTTAAGGGCATCAAGTGGATGTTCAAAAGCGATGCTCCGTTGCTGATGAACCCCACGCCCACTTGGCACAAGATAAGCTGGATGGGGGAATTTATCATCAACTTACGGGACACGTGATGCAGTGGGCAAGGCCGAAGGGGTTTGAATTACGGTGACAGTTTACTTAATTCCCCCCTGGGGAATTAAGTAAACTGTCACCGTAATTTCAATTTAAACTACAGCGGGGAACCCACTTTCCAAAGGGCCCGCAAGATGGTTAGCTGAATTGTAATGTGACCCTTCTCGTACGATAATACACACTTTAACGTACACACAATGGGTTCGCTATGGAAACGCTTACCACCCGGGTTTTTAACAACGGCAATAGCCAGGCTGTGCGCATCCCGGCCGAGTTTCGGTTAGACACCGACCGAGTAGCCATCTCGCGCAACGAATGGGGCGATCTAGTGATCCACCCTCTGCAGGTTGCGCGTGGCGCCGCCTTACTCGACGCACTGCGAGGCGTGAGCGAAGCAGACGGTGCCTTCGTGTCCACCTTGGAAGCCGATAGAGCAAACATCCAGCCTATGCAGGAGCGCGAAGGGCTGTGATCTATCTGCTGGACACCAACACGCTGATCTATCTGATCAAGAACCAGCCGCCCGATATCGCTCATCGAGTCGACGCCTTATCTGATGGTTCGCTGGTTTGCATGTCCTTTATCACCTGGGCTGAGTTGCTCAAGGGCGCCGAGCGTAGCACGCGCAAATTGGAGGTATTGCGACGGCTTGATGCACTGGCTCGGGAGGTTAGGGTGCTCTATCCCACCGGCCCGGCAATTTGTCAGCACTACGCCGAGCAATTCACTCGATTGAAGGACGCCGGCACCCCCATCGGTGCTAACGACCTCTGGATCGCTTGTCACGCACTGGCCGAGCAGGCAACACTAGTAACCCATAATATCCGGGAGTTCCAGCGCATAAAGGGGTTGAAGCTTGAAGACTGGGTGATACCACGGTGAATTACGGAATTACTGTGGCAGTTTACTTAATTCCCCCCAGGGGGGAATTAAGTAAACTGCCACAGTAATTCGACACAAGCGCTCACCTTAATTGTAATGGGCGACACCGAAATTGAGGAAACTTTTACGGTGATGGAAAAAATAATCATTGCCATCTGCGCAGTGCCAGACCCTGACACTGCAGACCTGCTATCAAAGGGTCTGTTAGAGAGTCGGCTTTCTGCCTGTGTGAGTCGAGTTGCACAAGTGCGATCAGAGTATTGGTGGCGGGGGGCGATTGAGCAGGCAGAGGAGATACTGCTAATTATCAAGACCACTCCCGAACAAATCGACCCTGTCAAGCAATTCGTTTTAGAGAATCACCCTTACGAGACGCCAGAACTTATTTTCTTGAATGCTGAAGATGCCCTTAGCGCCTATGCAGACTGGGTCAGATCAGAGACCCAGCAACCGAGACAGTTCACGAGAAATGCTTAAGCCGTAATTCAGCGGCTACTCTTCAAGCAGACTCCGCAGCATCCAGGCGGTTTTGCCGCCATAAGAATTCTCCTTAAACCGGACGCTGAATGAGTTCAACCTTGTAGCCGTCGGGGTCGGTCACAAATGCGATTACGGTGGTGCCCCCTTTTACCGGGCCAGCCTCTCGGGTGACATTGCCACCATTGGCGCGAATCTTTTCGCAGGCGGCATAGGCGTCTTCTACCCCAATGGCGATATGGCCATAGGCGGTGCCCATTTCGTAGTTTTCCACGCCCCAGTTCCAGGTGAGTTCGATTTCGGCCTGACCAGGATTGCCGCCTTCGAAACCCAGAAAGGCCAGGGAATACTTGTATTCGGGGTTCTCAGACCGTCGCAGCAGTTGCATGCCCAGCACCTGAGTGTAGAAGTCAATCGAGCGTTGAAGATCGCCAACGCGCAGCATGGTGTGTAGGAGTCTCATAGGCGAGGAATGTGTCACAGCCAGATCCTTTTTTGCAACTTTGACCGGGCTTCCCATCGTAGGAGCTTACAGGACTCGATACTGAGGAAAATCCTCGCCCAGAAATTTAAAACTGTTTTCTGTAGGAAGCTCCCAAAGTATGCGCCTCAAGCTTGTTTTTTGGTCCACCCATACCCAGCTGCACAGTCCATACACCAGCATCTTGTTGCGGTAGTGCAAAACCCAATGCTGCATTCCATGATGATCGCTGTGGTCTTGGTACGTCAACATTTCCAAGGGATGCAGCTGTTGGACCCATTTGAATTCTTAAGTCTCCCGCTTTCAGATCGCGGTCAATCGCCGCTCTGCCAAAGAGTCTCCATTGACCTAAAGGTTTGGTTTGCATCCATGATCCGCCTACCGTTAAACGCTGTGAACGGTATGACATATCGCCAAAGCTCAATGACATTGGACTATCAGACTCGGTAAACCCCTTGACTGAAACTTTTTCATTGGTAAGGCTAATGTAGGGTCCTCCCTTGCCTCCAGCCAAGTCGCCCAACCGTCCAGCACCAATCCGTACGCTGTTATACGAACCATTTGGTGAGCTATTGGCTGAGATGGTTGTGGTTGGCAATACCAACTGACGCGTGAAATCTGAGTGCTTGATATCGCCATAACCTACGCTCGCGTTGATATACCAATTCTGTGACAGCGCGACAGTTGTGTACACGACGCCAAGAGTGTCAGTGGTTTTTAGACTACCTGATTGCCCACCGAATTTGGTATCCCCCTTACTGTAGGACAACGCCAGTCCAACAAGTGCATTCTTTGCCACCATACGATCCAAGCCAAAGGCTGTTTTAACTGTATTGGCTTTAACCGCTGGCTCTACTTGACCAGCAGGCGTATCAAAGTAACCAAGCTCAGGACTCACATACGCATGGACATTACCTACCTGCCGAAGTTGCCCCGTGTGATCCGCAAGTGCGCCAAGGTTTAAACGTACTTCGAGAGCCTGTGCATGCTGCCGTATGGCCACCATTGGAGCTACAACTAACGCACCTGCTTGGGCTATTGCTTGTAAACCCGAATAAGCAAATAACCCGAATAGCTCATGTGCTTTTGCGCTTGGATGAACACCATCTGCAAATAAGTAGTTGCCTGGGTTGACTCCCAAGCATTGCAGAGAGGACTTATAAAAGTCGTTTGGTCCTGTGGCAGAGACATTGACTCCACAAGCTGTCATACCAAGTGCATTTGGATTGAATCCATATTTCACTGGATTTGCAATGACGTCACTTAGTAACTTGTTTACATCAACGACCACTGCACCTGCTTGCGGTACTGCAGTTAGCGCCGTTTGATTAAATGATCTGCTAAGAGCGCTGAGTAACTCTCCGCCTTGTTGACTTGCTTGAGATACGAGGGCACCAAATGGCGTATTGGCCAAATCTGGCAGAAGCGCAACAACTACAAACTTCGCACCGGCCTGCCGCAAACGCTGCACCTGTTGCGCCATCACGCCCGCTTCAGTGGCCATAGCTACAACACCATTGGTAGGCGTCGCGCCCCCAGCAGATATAGTTGCAAACTGCACAAATCCATCATTGGCCCCAGCCCACAAAAAGACCAGATCATTGGTACCGAGCGTCGGCCTGAGCTCCAATAGACGATCTACCTGAGTGGTTAGAGGAATCGTAGTAATTAGGTTCTGCGGGGCGTAGCCAATGCCCACAGGGTTGCTTACCCTCGTGCCCCCTTCAGCAAAAGCGCCACCACCCACCACTTGCGGGTTAATTCGGTTGGGAATCAAGGTCAAGCCGAGGTGGGTGGCTAAATTTTCAACCCAAACTTTGCTGCTGCCATCGGGGTTGTTATCTGTGAACCGATATCGGATGTTGGGCAAAGTGATTCCCTGCAATGCTGCGCCACCAATCACCGCATTGCTATACACACCCACATCTGAGAGCGAGTCACCCAATGAGTAAATGTTTTTAAATTCAACGGTTCCAGCTTGCGCACCTAAAGTCAATAGAGCCAAGGATGCAGCAGCGCAGATTACAGTCTTTTTCATGTTGATCCCCAGTTTTTATATTTCTCAAGCTAGCGGAAAACCACTTTTGCCGCCAACAGTGTTTACCCTGAAGATATTTGCATTAATACTACGTCGAATGTAGCCTATGAGTTTTTGCTAACGGTCTTTCAGCATGACAGCCTGCCACGTCACACCGCAATTGGGGATCAACCGATTTCGGCGGATTTCGGATAGCCGCTAGGATATAAATCAACTCTAGCTGCAACATGCATAGACTTGCCCTCCGCCTCGGCGATGTGCCGCGCGATCGCGTGGTAACGAACGCCATTGCGAACAAACAACTGAGAAATCAAAAATAACCGCTGCAGTTTCTTCGACTGCAGCGGTTTAATCACCTGCCTCAACTGCAGACGGGGCTATGTGCTTAATGATCGCTTAGCGATCAGCCCCTTACTTAGTTGGAGGAGGTCCCTTCGGGCCACCAGGTCCACCCTGCGGTGGCGGGCCACCAGGGCCACCCTGTGGAGGAGGCCCCTTCGGACCACCTGGTCCACCCTGCGGCGGAGGGCCACCAGGGCCACCCTGCGGCGGAGGCCCCTTCGGACCACCTGGTCCACCCTGCGGCGGAGGGCCACCAGGGCCACCCTGCGGAGGAGGCCCCTTCGGACCACTTGGCCCACCCTGCGGCGGAGGGCCACCAGGTCCACCCTGCGGTGGCGGGCCACCAGGTCCACCCTGCGGCGGAGGGCCACCAGGTCCACCCTGCGGAGGAGGCCCCTTCGGACCACTTGGCCCACCCTGCGGCGGCG
>VGHK01000072.1 GCA_016868305.1 Betaproteobacteria bacterium
AAAGAGTTTTCGATCTCGTTGGGTAGAGGAGGTCCTTCCAGGTGATGTCACACTAAGAGAGTTCGCCCGGATGAAAGGGGGTACAGTATTTCATCCTACTAGTACCTGTCGCATGGGAGGGGACGACTTGTCCGTGGTCGACCCTCAACTTCGTGTTAGAGGTGTGGAGCGATTGCGTGTGATTGATGCCTCCGTCATGCCAAGCGTAGTCTCAGCAAATACAAATGCGGCCACGATTATGATTGCTGAGAAAGGCGCCGACATTCTTATCTCTGAATCAGTTGGATGAGTTTGAGGGCTTGAGGATGGTTGGGGCTGGTAAAGAATCGCCCCTTTGGTAATGATGGGGCTCTCGAGCGAGACGTTCCACGGCAATGCTCCATCAGCCCCTGTCCGCGACCAGGACCTCACAAAATGTGGGTCTGAGAAACCTGACTTAACTACTTTTTTACTACTGGGCAGAAAAAATCTGCTAACCCACTGATTCTAATAGAGAGTCAGAATCGAGTGAAGCCTTCACACGGCAGGGGTCACAGGTTCAAACCCTGTCGCGTCCACCAAAAATAATATTCATTTTCAATGGCTTAAGCCAAAAAAGTCAGGCAGGCTCTGACCAAAAAGTAGTTAACTCCAGAGTTAACTACTTTTCTGACATTTTCAGGGGCTGGGCAAGGGCAGGGCCTGACCACCAAACGTCGGGTAACACGACACTTCGTGGGTAGGGGGTGAGTGGGGGGAGGGGGTGGGTCTAAACTGTTGTCTGGAGAAAGTGCTTTGCTTCCTTTTCTAATTCGAGACCCCACGAGCCTCATGCATCCCGGCCAATCATCTCAAACGCCGAGGCGAACGATTAATAAAGACAGCTCTGGGAACAGCGACGACCAGTGCGAACGTTCATAGGATGTCTCGATGATGACTTGGACGATCTTAATGACGGTGCTCCTGGGTGCCGTACTCCACGCAAGTTGGAATGTACTTGTAAAGTCAAGCGTTGATAAAATCCTAGACACGGCACTCATACACCTTTGCTGCTCGCTGATCGCGATCCCATTTGTTCTCATTTTCGGATTGCCTGCAGCAGAGTCATGGCCTTATTTGGCGGCATCCGTAATGGTTCACGTGGCCTATTACTCTGCGCTCGCCAGGGCGTATCAACACGGAGAGCTTGTTCTGACCTATCCGCTAATGCGCGGTGTGGCTCCATTGATTGTCGCAATTGGCTCATTGCTGTTTATCGATGAACCCCCCATGTCCATATACGGTTGGCTTGGAGTGGGCCTGATTTGTTTGGGTGTTTTCGCTCTCGGGCTGAGTTCAGGTTTGCTTCTTCATCGTCACGCAATCGTTGCCGCTTTGGCCAACTCAGCGATAATTGCCATCTATACCCTTATTGATGCCCAAGGCGTCCGTGTGTCGCAAAATGCTGCCCAATACATTGCTGCATTATTTGCATTTGACGGATGGATCTTTGCTCTTTGGGTCCTCTACCTACGCAAGAGAGAGGCAGTTGTCTACGCAAAGAATCGATGGGGTATTGCACTCGGTGGTGCCACTGCTTCAGTAAGCTCCTATGCAATTGCCTTGTGGGCGATGACCGTTGCTCCTGTCGCAGCAATAGCGGCTTTGCGCGAGACCTCAGTCCTCTTTGCCGTGCTTTTCGGTTCCTGGTTTTTGAAAGAAACGATAACCTTGCAACGCCTCATTTCGATTGTCTTGATAGTTATTGGAGCAGCCAGCGTTCGTCTAGCCTGAATCGACAAGTCTGCTAAGCAGACGCCTAACATCGGCGCCAAACGCTCTCGCCTAGCAGGCCCCGCACTTTTGCTGCCGTGTTTCCGGACACTTCGTGGGTAGGGGGTGGCCCTTCGTTGCTGCCATTGCCCGCGTGCTTGCTATGGTCGCATAATTACAGCTTGCCTATGAAACAGCCCAAGCATGAACAGAGACACTGTCATTGATATTTTGCGCAGAGAAAAGCCATTCCTTGAAAAGGAGTGCGGCCTGGTATTGATCGCGTTGTTTGGCTCAGCCGCCAGAGACCAGATGACCGAAACAAGCGATGTCGACCTGCTGGTTGAATTCACCCGTCCTTTTTGGGTAATGTGGTGTTCTCCTTCGTTTCTGGAACCAGTCTAGCCTCCGCTACAACTTTTACTTCGATTGCTTATCCAGAAATGAAGCGCGCTGGCTACGCGAACCATTTCTCGTTGGGCCTTATCAGTGGTACCGCATGTCTTGGGATGCTTATCCCGCCGAGTCTTCTCATGGTGGTGTGGGGGATCTTGACTGACATTTCTATCGGTCATCTTTTTCTAGCTGGCATCGTACCCGGTATTGTGCTTGCCGGATTGATGATGCTCTATATCGCAGTCGTTTCGGTCCTACGACCGAGTGTCGTAGCTCATGGATTAGCACACAGGCAGGCTGGGGTGTCAGAGGAACAAAGTCTAGTTAGAAGACCGCCACCTTCCTCACGTGACCTCTGGTTGAGTGGGGTTGGACTAATCGCTATCGTAGTTGGCGCTTTGGGCGGAATCTGGGCAGGGTTGTTTACTCCAACAGAAGGCGCTGGTATAGGGGCATTATTCGCTTTGACTGTGGGAATTCTTAAAGGGATGCGACGACAAGAGATCGTCGATGCAGTGCTCACCGTTGGTCGGGTGGCGGTGCCGCTGATGATTTTGGTGTTCGCAGCTCAGCTCTACTCGAGAACTCTAGCCATGAGCGGAGTGGGTAACCAGATTCAGTCGTTAATTTTATCGGCGGAATTGGGTTTGGGACTCACTATTTTATTCATGGTACTGATATGGCTAATTCTTGGGATGTTTATTGATTCCATCTCGGTGATGCTACTGACGGTGCCGATTTTTTGGCCAATTGCACAAGCTATGGGCATAGACCCATTAGCCTTCGCAATGATAGGAATTCTAACGGTAGAGGCAGGGTTACTATCCCCGCCTTTTGGCTTGGTAGTTTTCGCTGTTAAGTCAGTGGTGCCAGATCGAGAAGTGACGACAGGGCATATTTTTTGGGGTGCACTGCCTTTTATGCTTTTACTGCTTGTTGTTTCGGTGTTGATTTACTTTTTTCCGCCGCTTGCCAACTGGTTGCCAAGTTGGATGTAAAAAAACTAACTTTGAAGGAATCGATATGAAGGCGATGGTTGTCCAAAAATGGGGTGAGAAATCTGTATTGATGAGTCGCCCTGACCCCAAGCCTGGTCCGCGTGAGGCGGTTATGCGCGTAAGGGCTGCCGGAGTGGGTTTGACGTTACTGAATATGCGAAACGGTAGCTTCGGTGGAGAAGCCCCACGTATTATGGGACACGAGTTGGGCGGTGATATTGTTGAAGTCGGCTCTGATGTGACAGAGGTCAAGGTGGGTGATAGATGTGCAGTTTATTTTTACCTCACATGTCACCGCTGCCGGTGGTGTCGCGGAGGGCGCGAAACGTTGTGTGAGGCGTTCAAAGGCTTCGTTGGCGTGCATCGGGATGGAGGGTATGCGGAATACGTTAGCCTGCCCGTAGAAAACTTTTTGCATATTCCCCAGGGTCTCAGCTATGAGGCAGCAGCGATGGCTACCGATGCGGTCAACACAAACTGGCATTGCATGAAAGAGCGGGCGCGCATCAATCCGCATGACCGTGTTCTGCTTATTGGTGCAGGTGGAGGGGTCGGTATCCATGGGGTGCAAGTTGCAAAGGCTTTTGGTGCACAGGTAATTGCTATGGATGTATCGGACGAGAAGTTAGACCTCGCCCGCCAGTGGGGCGCGGATTACCTAATTAATGTTAAGCATGAAAGTGATCTTGTTGCTGCGGTAAAAAAGCTCACGGACGGAGCTGGAGTCGATGCTGCAATTGATTACGTGGGTCATGCACAAACATTTCAAGTTGCCTTTGATAGCTTAACTACCTCAGGCCGGGCAGTAGTGATAGGTGTGGGCAAAGGTGATATCGCGGTACCAACCCGCCCCTTAATGTTGAGCGAAAAGATTGTAACTGGCTCTAGGCACTCAACGAGGACGGAACTTATTGAAACCTTGGAGGTGATGGCTAGAGGTATTGTGAAACCCGTAATTGGTATGCGAACGCATTTCACCGAAATTGAAAGCATTTTCGATGCAATCGTTAGTGAGAAGTTGTTGGGGCGTGGAGCGCTTACGTATGATTAAGTTACATCTTTTTTTGAAGCGTCGTGACTTTGGTCTTTTCTATGTTGCTTTACACCGCGAACCGCTCCCACGGCCTGGGCCGTCTTTTGGCCTGTAGCTCCTGTACGGCCATCTCTCCCATCAAGGGTGCGGCGTAGAACCGGTCGATCATCTCTGGGCTGGTTCGGGCGTTGCGAGCGAGCTTAAGGGTATCGATGCTGGCCCCATAGAGCAGCCGGAACATGATCGAGCTGTGGCGCAGGCTGTAGATCGTGCGGGGGTTACCTTGGGCGTTGTGCTTGAGGTCCAAGAGGTCTAGCAGGGCATCGAACTGGTACTGCAGGATCTTTAAGGCATGTCCTCGGCTCTTCTCCCCATACTCCGGCATGAACACGTAGTCTTCCGGCCCAGCCATGCCCCGTGCCGCATTCATCGCCTTGATCCGCTCATAGACCCGGACAGCCCAGGGCATGGTGGTGATGGGGTATTTGTGCCCCTTGCTGGGTGGAAGGTTCAGCCTCAAGTACTGCCATTCGCCTTTGACCACATCCACATGCCGGTGCTGCATGTTCTTTAGGTCCGTGGGCCGGATGTAGCTATTGACCATGAACACGATCATCTCCCGCAGATCTGGGGTGATCCGCACGCTGCGGCGCTTTTCTCCCCCACGCTCTGAGCCCTTGATCACGTGGTGGTAGGCTGCGACTCCATTGCCGTCCACGGTCTTGATCCGCTCGATGGTCTGGCCCACGAGCTGGCGCGCCCGCTTGTGCAGCTGCTTGTACTCCCCGATGTTGAACCAGCCCCGGGGCTTGTCCTCCACGCCCACCTTGGGGAACTCTGGCACATGGTGGATCCAGCGCTTTTTCGCCGCATGGGTCAGTACGAGCTTGACCAAGCCCATGTAGGCGGAGATCGTGGACACGCTGAGCTTGGCCGGGTCGGCGGAGAGATGGTTGAGCAGCTGATCTAAGGCGGTGAAGTCGATCCTGGCGATATCCCGGTCTTTGAAGAAAGGCAGTATGGTCTTCTCTAGCCGGTAGCTGCGGTTATCAAAGGTGATCTGGGTGAGCTGCCTGCGGTCGACCTTGGCTTTTTCTGCTGCCAGGAGGTCTTTGGTGGCCGCATCGAAAGTGATCACGCCCTGCTCTGTCAGCCCCTGATGGAGCCTGAAGTTGATCTCGTCATAGAACCGCTTGGCGATATGGATGGCATCGCGCCTGACTTCCGTGCCAGAAGTTCGCTTGTAGTAGCGGCCACCGGGAAAGTACCGGATCCACCAGTAGCTAGAGGCCTGTATGCGGTAGATCACGAGCTTTTTGGGATAGCCCGGGATCCTGTACATGGTAAAGGCGATGGGATTGCATCGGTTGGTCGATGGCGGAAGTATCGTGAACGGCGCGAGAGCGAGGTTAGTGAGGTTGTTCATGATGTGTTTTCAGCCCTGTGCTCTCAATACTATGGTCTTGTGCGGGTCCATGCGACCGGATTTTTCCTCCCTCGCTCAAACGACGTGGCTCTTTTTGAGTGCGCACAGAGATAGCAAGTTGAATGAGAAAGACCGGCGGCTTTCACCAACGGATCGCCTCACCCCATAAGCCTGCAGCGCCGCCTCAATCTGCGAAGCCTCGGTGGTTTCGTGGGGGTAAAAGCGGTAGCTGGGCGCCACAATGGGCTCCACCGCCGTAGCGCGCACCACAAACACACTGTGAATGCGAAACCGCTCACCTACCATTTTAAGCAAGGGCTCTGCCCACTTGGCAAAATCAGCCTCTTGCGGCCGCATGGGCTCTGAGAGCGTCAATAATTTTGGGGGCCACGTGGTCGAGGCGATTCAGTAGCACATATCGCTAGTGGTTACGTAGGCTAGCAAGAGGCCTTTTGTGCGCAGGCCTGTGCCACCTCAAGGCCAAGCTGCCGGGCGCTTGTCCACTTGCCGCCCCAGACGGTGATCACGCATCCGTGGGACTCAATCACCGCCTCACGGCTTGCCTTGCTCAGCG
>VGHK01000073.1 GCA_016868305.1 Betaproteobacteria bacterium
AGTCAACACACCGCAATGGCACCCATGCAGACTTTTATTGCACTACCTCAGCTTCTGAATTTCGCAAATCATTGCACCCAGAAAGGCCTCAAACTCGCTACGGTTCGGCAGTTGCTCATTACTGTGCGAAAGGTTCTTAAATGGGCCTGTATTTAAGGGCACCTACCCGCACTGCCGGTCTTTCCAAAGATCAAAAGCGAGAGCACACCCCGAGGAGGCTTCACCCCCAAAGAGCTGCTGCGGCTCTGGCATACAGCCAAGGGGCTATCGGCTGCTGTTCTGCCCGAAGGCGGCTACGCGCCAAGCCACCGGGACACGCAGGGCGGGCTCTTTTCGAAAGACATGCCGCTGCCGGTCTGGTTTCGCTGGATGATCGCGTTTATGGTGAACAGCTTTGTGCGGCCCACCGACCTGCGCAATATTCAGCACCAGCATATGCAGATCGTGCGGGGGCGGCATACCTATCTGCGGCTCAAACTGCCCGAGAGCAAGAAGCACACAGAGACCATTATTACGCTCAAGCCCGCCGTGCGGGTCTATGAGGCGCTGCTGGCCCATGCCACCAAGATGGGCTACGCGGCACCGACAGACTATCTTTTCTACCCCGAAGTGATCAACCGCAAGACAGCCATGATGATCATGGATGTGCAGTTTCGGCGCGTACTTGATGCAGCGGGCCTGCGTACCGGCACGCGCGGACAGAACCGCACCCTTTACAGCCTGCGGCATACCGCGATTACCTTTCGGCTGCTCTATGGCCAGGGTATTGACCTGCTTACCCTGGCGAAGAACGCCCGCACCTCGGTGAATGATCGAACGGTTCTATGCCTCAGAACTCAACGCCGAGATGAATGTGGGCATGCTGCAGAGCCGGCGGCAGCGGGTGGGGTAGAAGCTTCGGTAGTTTCACAAAAGGCAGCGAGAAACTGTTCTATTTCCTTGGCGGCATCAAGAATGTGTTTAAGCCGCGCATCATCTTCATTGGGCATACTGCTCTGCCGCTTCTTGAATTACCGTTTGGCGAAAGTAACGAGAAAGATCTTCTGGGGTTCTTAGGTCTACTTTTTTTCCGCCCAGCATGTCGGAGAGTTCAAATTCCATCTCCGCAATCTTGAAAAGCCCTGGAATGCGATCCGGATAAAACTCCACCAGCAGATCAATATCGCTATCGGGTCGCGCGGTGCCATGCAGCTGCGAGCCAAACAAAGATAGCTTGCGAATGCCGTTGGCTTCGCAAAAGGCGGCGAGTTTTGAGGGCGCAATAGGCAGATGTTTCATGCAGCAGATTATGTGCCCAAGCGGGCTGAACGAGCAAGAATAGTGATGCAGTTTAGCCTTTTTCCTAGCGTGGCGAGCCCGTTTGTGGATGCCTGTCAATGAAGTCGTAGGTCTTTTGCAGCGACTCAATGAAGCCCAAGGCCACTTGATTACCCGCCTCCTGGAGGTAGCAATCGACAGCGTTCTCAGCATCCTTGCCCGCGAGTTCGCGGGGGATGACCGGTTTGGTTTTCAAACAGAACCGCTTTTCTGAACCCGGCTACGCAGTGCGTCGAAGTAGTTGGCATCTGCCACTTTGCCCGGCCGCGACTTGGCACCGGCCAGCAGCAGGGCACGCAAATTCTGTCGATCCTGGTCTTTGCGAATCAACTCGCGTACATACTCGCTGCTCGTGCCGTAGCCGCGTTCGACGACTTGCTCGTCAACAAAGGATTTGAGCGTTTCTGGCAAGGAAATGTTCATGGTCGTCATGAGGGAAGTCTAACCATCTTGGCGAAATTTGGTAAGCTTTTCCTCAGGAACTACTAAGGTTGCGTGGATAGGCCACCAACTCCATGACCCGGTGTCAACGGCAGCGGGTGGCGTAGGCAGGCATCAGCCAGGAGCGGTTTACAGGCAAACGCGTGATGCTCAATCCGTAGTCAGATACAATGTATACATTCGGATAATTTGAAGGACTATCAATGGAAAGCGCTGTTATTACATTACGCGTAAACAGCAGAATCAAAGCCAAACTAGACAAGCTTGCTGAGGCAACGAGACGCTCGAAGTCGTTTCTTGCAGCAGAAGCAATTGAGCGTTATCTCGAAGTAGAGGCCTGGCAGATCAAGGAAATCAAGCAAGGGCTCAAAGAGGCGGACGCGGGAGACTTTGTAAGCGAAGAAGAGTTTGCCAGGATCATCAAAAAGTATGCGGGTTAGGTGGCTTAACAGGGCCATCGAATCCTTAATTGCAGCCCGCAATTACATTGCCCAAGACAACCCAAAAGCGGCTGAAGAATTTTTTCGCTACGTCATCGTCAGTACAGCACAACTAGAGCAATACCCTCAGATCGGTCGTACAGGGCGTGTACATGGGACCCGCGAACTGATTTTAGTTAAGTACCCGTACATCGTTCCCTATCGGGTCAAGGGTGAGGAGGTTCAGATCCTCCGTGTGCTTCACAGCGCACGCATATGGCCCAGTAGTTTCTGAGAACAAAGCTATGCGCAAACGACGTAAGGTATCCTGCCCGGCGGCAACGGGTGGCGTAGAAGACGATCAAATAATCGCCTTTCGCGCCTTGGCAGAGACCCACTCACTGATGACCACCGTAACCAGAATCGCCAACAGAATCACGGTGACCTCGGGCCAGGCGAGCCTGCTTAACGAGCTCTCCAGCAACAGGCCAATGCCCCCCGCCCCTACCAGACCCAACACTGTAGATTCCCGAATATTGATATCCCAGCGAAAAAGGCTAATGGCGACTAGGCTCGGCATGATCTGAGGCACAACCCCATAGTCAATAATCTGAAGCCGTGACGCACCGGTAGCAGAAAGCGCCTCAATAGGCCGCTTATCGATCTCCTCAATCCCCTCGTAGAGCAGCTTTCCAATATGACCCAAACAGATAGAGAAAAAACCGCAGCCATTTCTGCCGGCTGGTGCGACGGTGCCACTGAAGGCCCTGCGGCGATGGTCTAAGATGCATTATTAGGGACACGGCATTGGCATTTGGGGACACTTTAAACACTAAAGTGTCCCCAAATGCCAATGCCATACCTACAGCCCAGTCAAGGCAGCGATATCTCTAAACCAGTCTGCTGCCGAGCGGCTGAGGAATTCCTCGGTGGGTATGCCGCCTGTGCCCACCACCATGGTCTGTGCCTTTGGAAACCGCCGCTGAAATGCCAACAAGCCTGACAAAGCTCGGGTTCTTCGGCCACTCTTGACCTCTATGGCAAGCAACCTGTCTCGAAGGCTCACAAGAAAATCAACCTCTTTGTTGCCCTCGCGCCAGTAGGTAATCTGCATACCTGGGCTTGCCGTGTTGAGCAGGTGTGCCCCCACGGCCGATTCGACAAGGCGCCCCCAGGTCTCGGGATGGCCACTTGCTGCACCAGCGTAGTTTTTCCCACCTGCCGGGGTCCTGCCAGGATCTGAATAAACTGCGGCGACTCCTGAAGACGCCTAAGCAATAGGCTGGCTTGCGGCCTGTGAAAGGGCCACCGCTTAACAATGGGTGGGCTTAATCGGCGCATAGAGACGTTTCGGGATTTATTGAGCAATTTTGCTCAATATATCGCGCAAAATCACCCTACGCCTTGACTCACGCCCGGTGGTACGGGTGCCCCGCCGCAATCGACCAGGCCCGATACACCTGTTCGGCAAGAATCGCCCGCACCATGCCATGGGGCAGAGTCATGTCAGATAACCGCAACTGCAGGTGCGCCTGGGCGCGAACCGTGTCGCACAGCCCATCGGGCCCGCCAATCAAAAAGACAAGGTCTTGCGCCGACTGTTGACAGTCCACCAGATACCGCGACAAGGCCGCGCTGGTCTTGCGATCTCCACGTTCGTCGAGGGCCACAACATGGGCGCGGGCGGGCAGGGCCTGCCGAATGCGCTGGGCCTCGGCGGCGAGCATCTGCGGCACCGTGCGGCCCAGGCTGCGAGACTCTGGCTTAATCTCTTTGAGGCCAAGGGCCCAGTCTGCGGGCAAACGGGCGGCATAATCATTAAACGCCGCACCCACCCAGGCAGGCTGTCGGCTGCCCACCGCCAGCACCAGAATTTTCACCAGCCCAAGCCCTGTGGCACGCGCCAGGCGCTAGCCAAAGAGCCGTTCACGATTGGGGAAGCGCGCGATCAGCGCCGCGGCAATCGCTGCCTTGAGAAGGTCCCCGGGAATGAAAGCCAGCGAAATCGCCACCGCCTGATCCATGGGCATTGCCGCCCGCCATGCGAGCACGGGAATACCCACGGAATAGATCACCACAATGCCCCCCACGATACTTGCCATAAAGGCGTTGATCAGAACCTTTGTAGGGGCAAGCCTCTGCAGAAGAAAAAACACCAGGCCCACCAATAAGGCCCCAGGAATCCAGCCGATCAGAAATCCGGCAGTGGGCCCGAACAATACCCCCAGCCCGCCCCTTCCGCCCGACAGAAAGGGCGCACCGAGCAGCACTACGAAAACCAGAAGCGCCACCGCAAGCGCCCCGCGCCGCGGCCCAAGAAAAAGCCCTGCAAGCATTACGCCAAGGGTCTGCACGGTGATGGGCACCCCCGCTAAAAAGGGCAGGTCAATCTTGGGAATGAGACCCAGAATGGCAATCAACGCAGCAAACAGAGACACAAACACAATGTCTCGGGTAGAGCTCACGGCCGAGGGCTGGGCCGCCAGTGAGGCTGCAGCTGCACTGCCTGCAATCGCTATGGGGTCTGTGGTCACTGAGGGACTAGCAGGCTCCGTGGGACTTGCCGAGCCTGGACGGTCTGATGGGTCTGAAGGAGAAATGGGCTGTGTCATCGTCTAAAAAAAGATCTGCCAGTCATTGTGGCACTTATTACACCGACACTGCAGAATCCGGTCGAGGGTTTCCGGGTCGGACCGCTCATCGGCCACTGTCAGCCGGCCATAGGCTTTGCAAGAAGGACATACCGCCTGATTCGCCAAAATTTCGGCCATCGCAATCAGACGCGAAAACCGAATCCAGCTCAGTCCACCCAGAATCACCCCGCCAAAGGCACCAATGAGCTTCAGTGCCGACCAGAGCCAGTAGTCTTCTTTGGTTTCCCAAAAAATCTCCAGGGCAGACGCCCCGAAGATAAAGAGCACGATGCCCAAGGCCACATAGCCAAAGGCCCGTATCAGCTCTCCCTCATACCAATGCCGAAACCCATACCTATTGATCATTTCCTTCAGTAACATGGCACCCACTCTCAGCCAAAACGTTGGCATCCGCAAGCAGCAGCAGGCCTATTTCCTACTCGTGAGGTCAACAAATACACCACATGCATATAGACGGATAAAAGAGAACAATAAGGCCAGTTGCCTTGCAAAGTTCGTTTGAAGCATACAGGGCCGTTCCATTACTAGGAGACCAGATGATCGCTGTCCACGAAAACCTCTCGGCCACCGCCTCCTTACACTGGCTCAAGCAGGGCTAGTGCCTTACGAGCTTTATGCGCAACTGGAAGTCCATCGCATTTTTTGCGGCCATGCTTACCTTCTTTATGGTGGTCTGGGCCCGCGTGTCGGTAGTGATTTTTGCGCTCTTTGCCAGCCACGACTACCCTACCCTGCAGGCCATGCTCGGCCAGATCATCTCGGCCGAGAACCTTGAGTTTCTTTTGGTCTGGGGCGTGCTTATTGTCGCCATTATTGGTGCAAGCCTGCTGGTCTTCATGCCCCTACTAATTGTTACCGCGCCCTGGGTGGGCCATGCCACCTGGCATGCCTACAAGGGCATGATCGGCGCCCATCAGGAAGCCTTCTCGCCCTCCCTAGCCTAGCCTAAGTCTGCGGCAAAGAGGCTGCTCTATGCGGCTATAGCAGGGCCGGTAGAATGACGGCCTATGAAAAC
>VGHK01000074.1 GCA_016868305.1 Betaproteobacteria bacterium
CTCAGGGTGTACACCGCCTGCCCATCGAGCGTCGCCAAAATCTTGTCGGGGGTGCTACCCCACTGCACAGAGGTCCATGCCTCTGCACCCGTGAGATCAGGCGACTTCACCTGCTTCCACGTCTGGCCAAGATCATCCGAGACATAAATTCCCGCCTCGGTACCCTGCGCAACCGCAAGCAGGCGGGTCACACTCGTAGTGACGCCACCCGACCCGGCAACGGCAAATTCCGCGACATCAATTGCTGTCCAGTCGCGCGAGAGCGATATCTCCTTCCAAACAGCCGGTTGGGTTCCCGCACGAACGGCACTCGTGGCCTCTAACAGGTAAAGCGGGCCATTACGCTCTGCGGTGAAGACCCATTTTCCTGAGCCAATGCCACCGCTCTCCACGGTGTCGACCAGCGCAATATCGGCAGGCAGATTACCGCGCATCGTTGCAAGATCGGTACGCGGCGTGCTGTCTAGACGCACCACAGACGGACTCCAGCTCGCACCACCATCCGTAGAGGTCAATACCGACTTACCAAACTGTAGATTGACCTCTGCGATTTGCACTGCATTCGCCGACGCGCTTCTTAATCCTGTGAAAACAAGTTTGTAATACTTATAGTCCTGCGTTCCCGCAATACTGACGGTATTCTCCGCAAGTCGCGCAGTCGAAAGCCCCGTGGCGTCCATTGCAACCTGCGTCCACCCGGATGTCGCACCCCATGTCAAATTAGAATTTGATCCGTAAAGAGTGTAGGAAAGTGGGTCACGCCCCGGTTCATCGTTAGCCGAGGTAAACCGAATTCCAGCAACCTTGTCTGCCTGGTTCAGCGTGAAGAGCAGGCCGCTATTGGCCTTGTCGGTATTCAGGTACTTACTGGTTGCCTTGCCGTCGATCGCCTTATCGGCCTCTTCCCCCGTCGGGCTCTTTGTAGAGGACGCCCGCACAGAAACAACCTGGGTCTGATTCACCCGGGTACCGATAACCTTAATCGTCTGCCCATCGGCCGAGATGTCTACCGATTCAAACCGCATCCCCACATCACCGACGTACCCAGAAGTCCAGGTTGCTCCACCGTCATTAGAGAGGTATACCGTTGCCCGACCTGTCGGCGTGCTCGGTTGCGAAACAGCCACCTGTCGTGTGGCGGACGCCGCGAGGTCAGTGAATCTTGTCGCTACGCCCGACTGGGTCACTGTCGCCCGCACATCTTTCTCTGCCGCAATGACAAGCCCAAACTCGAGATCATTTAGCGCAAGGCCAACGGAGTCGGCTTTGAGTTGTCCAGTTTCGTCGTAAGGGCTCGCCCCGTCATACAGCCCAGCAAAAGCCTTCAGCTTTGCGCCGCCAACCGCCAGAACGTCGTGAGCCACCTTGGTGCCGTCGCTGAGTAACAGTGCCTGGGTCGACTTCTCAAAGCCCAGGCTACCCGAGGCGTAGACAAAGTTTCCGAGGTCAAGGGTAACGTCTGCCGTCGCACGCAAGAGCTGCCCTTTGCTGCCGTCGACATCGAGGGTTCTCGTGGTACTCGTTCCGGTGGGAATGACCAAAGACTTCTTAGCAAAGTCCGCAAGATAACTATTGGGGTCTTGCCCAGCCGCGAGGCCATCGACAAGGTTAAGTTCCACCGACAGATTGCTCACGCCCATGGCTATGGCATCTCCGCCGGCAAAAGTGACGTCCGAGGCGGAAAGCTCTAAGCCCAGCCAGCGGGCGCCATTCAACACTGAGGCCCCTTGCTGCGCTGACAACAGGGCTAGTGCAAAGGCCGCATCATTAACGGTAAACCCGCTTGCGCCGACCCCTACAAAACCGTCGATGGCGTTACCCCCAATGAGCAGCGCATCTACCGTATGGGTCGTTCCGTCTGCAAGGGTAATTGACTGTGTCGACTTCTCGAACCCCAAGGAGCCTTCTACCTTCACGAAGTCTGAAAGGCCGAGCGAGAAGTTTCCTGAGGCACGAATGAGTTCGCCTGAGGCACTGCCCAGGTCGATTGTGGTTGTAGTGCCGTAACCGGTCGCTACCGAGAGACTACGACCCGCTGCAGCAAAATTCGCTACCTGTGCATTCGTGGTCGATGGTCCGTTGACCAAGTTAATACCAACGGCCAAATTACTAGCGGATGCGGTTACGCCAGGAACGCCCACCATTGCAAGTTCTTGGGCAGCAGCCTCAAGCGCTATCCAATTACGAGCAGGCACGTTCTTATCAAAGAGCAGCGCCAGGCCAAACTCGGCATTGGTCAGTGACATCCCCACACGATTAGGATTCACCACCAACGAATCTGAGGGGTCAAGCTTGCCGTTCTCATTGGTGTCGCGTAGTTCGCTACCGTTTAAGCCCACAAAGCCCGTCAACCCCGTACCGCCAATCGTGATGAGATCGGCCTGGGCGGAGGTACCGTCTTGTAAAAGAAGTGTCGTCGACGACTTCTCGAAGGCCATCGTGCCCTCGGCGCGGAAGAAACCTGCAACATCCAGCGTAAGACCCCCAGAGGCCCGTACCATCTGGCCACGCTCTCCTGCATGCGTGAGATCTAAGGTCTTGTTGGTACCCGTGGTGACGGCCACCTTATTGTTCACTAAGGAGTTGGTACTGACACCCCCCGCACGGTGCTGCCCCGTAAAGTCGATCACCTTCTTCGTCGGGTCACCACCCGGCGCGTTATAGACCTGGTTGATATCAAACCCGAGGTCACGCACCTGTACTTGTAGTTCTGGGGGCAGGCCCACGAGCGCATCGACATAGCCCACGCTTCCGGTTGCCGCGAGCCATTTGGTGTTCTCAAACCCCGTCTGGGCACTCGTAAAGAGGGCGACGCCAAACTCCACATCGCGCACCCCAAAGCCGCGAGCGGCCGAATTCACAGTGCCGTTTGCATTCAGATATGGGCCTTGACCAATAAATCCATTCAAGCCAGTACCACCGATGCTGAGCATCTCAGTAGAGACTACAGTGCTTCCCGCGAGCACTCCGTTCGTGAGGGCGCCATCAGAGAGCGTTACCTCTTGCACCCGACGCTCGATACCAATCGAACCCGAGAGCTCTACGAAATCGGTAATCTTGAGGCTACCTGTTGCGGAACCCCTCACCCAGACACCGAGGTCGCCGTCGTGATCGAGCGTCAGCGTGTTGTTGGGGCCGACCAGAATATCTACGGAACCGTCTGTTGCAACAACCTTGTCTTCCGACTCGGCGGTGATCACCTCGTCAGCAGCATTGCGCTTGGCCAGATCGAGTACCTTGAGGTTCTTGTTCGCACCACTGGCAACCCCGTTGACCAGATTGAGGTCTACGGCAATATCGCTTACGGCTAGCGTTACCCCCTCAACACCCACCACCGACACCGTCTTTGCCTGTGCGGTGGCGGCTAGCCAAGAAAGGCCCACGGCATTCTGTGCCCCAGCCCCTGCGGAGGCCAAGAGCAGACCGAAGTCAGCATCTTCAAGTGCCAGCCCAACCGCGTTCGTTGTCGTGGGCCGTGACTTCACTCCACCTACATCGGTCCCCGTCCAATACGGGCCGCGTATTCCAGCGAAGGCATAGAGATCGTTACCACCAATGGTGATGGTGTCTGCCAAGACTTCCGTTCCATCGGCCAATACAAGCGCTCGCACGCTCTTCTCGAACCCCAGTTGTCCAGAGACAAATAGGTATTGGTCTACCGTAAGGTCGAACTTACCGGCGGCCTTCACGAGCGTACCGGCACTGCCTTTGAAGTCAAGTGACACCGTACCGCCCTCAGGAAGGGCGACCGCCTTAGCCCCCGAACCTGTGACCGGCGTGTAATCGACCACCGTCTGCCGGTCGCTGCCCACATTGAGTTCAAGGACTAGGTCTTTTCCTTGTCCGGTAATCAAGGGCAGCCCGACCGCCGTAGCGGCATCAGCATCCCCTTTGAGGCTCACCCAGTTACGTGTCTTGCTACTAATTTCAGCAGCAGACATACCCGCCGACCCCGCAAGGCTTGTCTCCATAAAGAGCGCGAGACCCACATCAAGACCCGTGAGTTCAAACCCGGCAGCAGCTGGGTTTACCGCCGAATCCAGCGTGCCATCGCGATTGTTGTCCGTACTTGCAGGACCATTGAACCCGACAAATGCATTGAGATTTTTACCGCCAATGAGCCACTGATGCACATTGGCCTGGCTGCCGTCAGACAATTTAATCTGCGTAGTGCCGTTAGACACCGTGAACTGACCATCAACCGTAATAAAGTCGCTGCTTGTCAGTGTCATGCCCACGTCATAGTTCTTGGTACCGAAATACTCTGCATTGAAGAACATGCCGAGCTTGTCGGCGTCGGTCTTAGTGTGCGCCAGAATATCGACCACATTGGCCGTGGGGCGTACCACCGTGTCGAGGCTCAGCCCGGTGCCTGTCTGTGAGAGTTTGAGCACCGTACCGCCCGCGTCATAGCCAAAGAGTCCCTTGGCTTGGGCAAACCGCGAAGGAAGATCAGACACTGTCGCAATCGCGCCGGCTTTGATGAGATCAAAGCGGTCGCCGAGTTTCGGGGTGAACCCCGTCTCTTTCAAGAACTGCGTATCGCTAGAGGAAAACCGATCTACCCGGGTGTCTAAAGTGCCGCCGAGCGTTAACGATCCTGTCACCTCAAACACATCGGCGCCGCTCTGGCCGTTTTGCCCCACCCGCAAGGCTAAGGTCTGTCCGGTAGAAAGCGTCTGATTACCAGTTACCTTAATAGCGCCCAACGCAGACCCTGTCGCGCGCCCGATCGTGCCTGATGTAGCTGGGGTGCCATCGGTGTTGACAAGCCGTAAGCCCTCTGCGGCACTCACCAGAATTGTGTTGTTCGTACCGAGCGATGCAGAAGTGCCGAGCGCCACAAAGCCATCTGCCGCGCGACTGGTAAGTTGCATCAGGCCGTCACCATAGTCAGTACCCAGCCGGGACTCAACCGACGTATTAATACGAAGAGACTCGGCAGACAGCACCACATCGCCACCCTGTGTCGTCTTCACACCCGTACCTGCGAGCGCAGTGAGCGAGGCCGTTGTGAATGTGCCTGCCTGTCGGCCAGCGACATTAGCAGTATCCACCGTCAGGGCTGCAACCCCATTGAGACGCAGATGACCCGCAGACTCAGCTGCCAGCGTGGTAGTGGAGAGATCAAGCGCGTTGGCTGCAGAAGTGCCGACAGGTATTCCGCCCGCGTTGACACGGGCGCCGATCTCCTCACTCGCACGCAGCAAGAGCGTACCGGCAGTGATGTCGACAGACGTCGTTGTGGTTTCGGTATCGATATCAATAATCGAACCTGCGCCGGCAATAACTACCATGGCACCCTGGCCCGCATTAAATTCGGCGACCTCGACACCGGCACCCGACTCCACCCGCATAACAGAGGTAGCCGTATTGGCATCACCTGCTGCGTTCTGGGTACCTGCAACAGCACCCGACTGCTGAATAATGTCGCCGCGAATCGTGCGAATACGCAGATCGCCCCCGCCTGTAAGAATCTTGCTTGCGCCCGCCTGCGTCCATACCCCGCGGGCAAACACCGAGACATCACCCCCGGCAGCGACAAGGTCACCCTGCAGCGTGATGTCGCCGCGGGCATCTACCACGAGATCTCCCGTAGACGACAACAGAATATCGCCCGCCGTAATCGTGAGGCTCTTCTGGTTTTGCACAACGAAGTTGCCTGCTGCCGACCCCGACAACTGAGTCGCATTCAGCACAAGCGCCTTAGCCGCTTCGCCTGCAGTGGCTGCAGTGCCTACGCCGCCGCCAGCCGCCAACAGCTCTACGCTGTTTGCTGACAG
>VGHK01000075.1 GCA_016868305.1 Betaproteobacteria bacterium
TGCCTGAGCGGGCATAATGCCGCATGGCTACAAATCGTATGTCGATACCGCTATTCCCGCTTGGGGCGGGCCTTTACCCTGATGGGCTCTTGGCCCTTCGAATCTTTGAGGTGCGTTACCTGGATATGGTCAAGCGCTGCCTGAAGGACAAAGCGCCCTTCGGCGTGGTGCGACTGGAGCAGGGTAGCGAGGTGCGAAAGCCTGGGGTGACCGAGAAGTTTTCTGTGGTAGGTACCGTGGCAGAAATTCTTGAGGCAGACGCCCTGCAGCCGGCCTTGTTGCTGCTGCGGTGTCGGGGTACAGAGCGGTTTCGGGTGGTCACCTGTGCGCCGGGAAAGTATGGCCTCTGGATGGCCGAGGTAGAGACCATAGAGGCAGATGCTGCTGAGGAGATTCCTTGGGAATTACAGTCGGCAGCCGATAAGCTTGGCCAGGTGATTGCGGGCCTACAGAAGCAGGGCGTGGTCGATGAGCAGATGCCTATCTTGCGTCCCTATCGATTAGATGAGTGCGGCTGGGTGGCTAACCGCTGGGCCGAGATGCTGCCTCTGGCGGCTTCGGTAAAGCAGTCGTTGCTTGAGGAGGAGCGCCCTAAAGAGCGGCTTCGGCGAGTGTTGCAGGCCATGGATGAGATGCTGGGGCGTTAGGCAGAGGCGTTAGCGCCACACTTGGGACGTCTAAAGAGGTATTCCCCCCTTTTTTGAAAACGTACTCTTACCATGACTAGCCTAGAAGGTGATGAGTGACTAAAGTCAATATAAGAATCAGGTGGTGGGATGGCGGGCTGGGTATACGCCTACCGGCCACAATCATTAAAGCGGCGAGATTGTCTCTTGGCCAACGCGTTCTGTTGTCTGTTCTCAATGGACGACTTGCTCTTGTTCCCATATCTCACCCAGATGAAACATTGGCCGAGCGGCTCGCTCGATTTGACCCGATCAGACACGGTGGGGAGGCTATGACAGTCTCAAAACGGAGCTCCCTAGAGTTCTGATGCCCTCTGATCTCTTACTTTTGATAATGGGGCTCACGGTTGTCGAGTGGGTCGTGCTCTCGGCGCTGCATCGGCGGCGACAACACGGCCTTACCCCTAAGCAACTCTTAGTGTCTTTGGCGCCGGGGTTCTTTCTTGTGTTGGCTTTCTGGCTGGCATACGCCGAGACCTATCTACCGTGGCCCGCGGTGGCTTGCTTGGTGATTGCGGGCCTAGTGCATGCGTGGGACCTCACGTCTCGCTATCGGGCTTAGTGAGAGGGCGCCCGAACTTCGGTACGATCCAACGAATGAACTATCCCTTCTCGGCCCTTGTGGGGCAGCAGGAAATGCAGCTCGGGCTGCTGATTGCTACGGTTGACCCCTTGGTGGGTGGCGTCTTAATTCTCGGGGACCGCGGCACCGGAAAAAGCACTGCCGTGCGCGCCCTGGCCGCCGTCCTTCCAGATCTGGAAGCCATAGAGGGCTGCCCTTATCGGTGCCCACCGGGTAACACCGCGGGCCTTTGTGGTGCCTGCGGTACTTCTGCAGCCGGCCAGAAATCCAGTGTAAGGGCCAAGAAAAAAACGGTGCTCACGCCTGTGCCCGTGGTGGACCTTCCTCTAGGTGCCACGGAGGACCGTATCTTGGGTGCGCTTGATCTGGAAAAGCTAATGACCCAGGCACAGAAGGCTTTTGAACCTGGGCTATTGGCCAAGGCCAATCGCGGGTTTCTGTATATCGATGAGATCAACCTCTTGGAAGACCATCTTGTTGATCTTTTGATCGATGTCGCCGCTTCAGGCGAGAACCGGATTGAGCGGGAGGGCTTGAGCGTGGTGCACCCGGCCCGGTTTGTTTTGGTGGGCAGTGGCAATCCTGAAGAGGGGGAGCTTCGGCCACAGCTTCTCGACCGATTTGGTCTGGCTGTTGAGGTGAGAACGCCCAAAGACCTCGATCAACGGATGCAGGTGGTCTTGCGGCGTGAGGCCTTTGAGCGCTCTCCGCACGACTTTATGCGGGACTACGCCGACGCTCAGAGCGAGCTGCGTGCGCAGATAGTCTCTGCTAGGAAGTTACTCTCGAAGGTAGGCCTTGCCCAAGACCTGTTGCGTAAGATCGCCGATCTCTGCATGCGGCTGGGTACTGATGGGCTACGCGGCGAGTTGAGCCTCATGCGGGCTGCGAAGGCCGCGGCTGCGCTGCGGGGGGCGAAGAAGGTGTCGCTTGATATCCTGCGCGACGTGGCACCGATGGCGCTGCGACACCGTCTGCGGCGCGATCCCCTTGATGACACCGATGCCACGGTGCGAGTGCAGCGGCTCGTCGATGAGGTTTTGGTCTAGGCACTTTGCCGGCCGCGTGTTTTTGTTGATCGGCCGACTCCGTTGTGCGCCCCCTTTACCCTTTAAATGCCCCTGTGATGGCGCAGCTGGTTGAACCACAGGAAACTGTGAAGGCGGTGAGAACCGAAGACGCCATTCTGGCGGCCGCCGCCGTTGCGGTGGCCGGGCCCGCCCTCGGGGGCCTTTGGCTGCGAGGCTGGCACGGCCCGCGGCGTGATGCCTTTCTGCGGCTTGTGGATCGCTATGCCGGCGCGCTTTTGGTACGCACCCACCGTATTGCGCCCCACACTGATCCGGAGCAACTGCTTGCGGGCATAGAGCTTTCTGAAACCCTTCGTGCTGGCCGCATAGTGCAGCGTGCGGGGCTGATAGAGAACCTACAGGGCGGTCTGTTGGTCTTGGCCATGGCCGAGCGTGCGCCGATAGCACTTCTCGCACCCATGATCCAGGCCATCGATGCGCAACGTGTCTGTCTTTTGGCGATTGATGAGTCCTTGCCCGATGCGCTGCGTCTGCCCGCACTGCTGCAGGATCGACTGGGCATGGGCGTAGACCTGCGCGATGAGATGGTGCTATGGCCCGTCGATAGCGACCTCTATCAGACAGCGTTTGCACAAGCACTTGCCTTGCGTCTTACCGATGCGGCGCATCACTGGAAAGAGGTGATTGCTTCGCCAGAGGCAGTCAAGGCGCTGGTGGAGGCGGCAGCCCAGCTGGGTATCTTGTCGTCGCGGGCAAGCCTTTATGCCGTGCGACTGGCGAAGCTGTCGGCGGCCTTGGCCGGCCGCAGTATGGTGGAAGCCGACGACCTTGCCGTTGCCGTGCGTCTCGTGCTCTTGCCACAGGCACGGCAGTTGCCGGCAGCCGCGGCCCACGAAGAAGATGGTATGCAGTCTGCGGAGGAAGGCACATCTGAGCCTGACGATCCGCAAGACGCCCCGCGAAACGAAGAGGAACCCACTCGACCAAAACCGCCGCTACCACCCGAAACTGAACAAGATTCGGAAGCCAGCCCGCCTGAGCCTGCAGAGGCGTCGTCAGCTTTACCTGACGGAGCGGCCGAAAGGCTAGTGGCAGCGGCGCTGGCTACTCTGCCCAAGCATCTTCTTGCCCAGCTCGCGGCGTCTAGCAGCACCGCACGGTCAAAGGCAGCCGGTGCCACAGGGGCTGGTGCCCAGGCGATGAAAGGTCGTGGGCGGGGCAGGTCGATCGGTGCACTGCCCCGGCGCAGGCCGCGATCGGGTGAGCGGCTGCATCTCCTGGCAAGTATTCGGGCGGCTGCGCCCTTTCAGGCTTTGCGTCGGCGTGTGTCTGGGGAAGATACTTTCAGCCCCAATAGCCTCGTGCGTCTGGATGCGGACGACCAGACCAGACGTCTTTTGCATTCGGGTACTTCGGGCAAGGTTTTAGAGATGCGCCCCGATGACCTGCATGTCCATCGTGAGAAAAAGCGCCGGGGCAACACCACAGTTTTTGTGGTGGATGCCTCAGGGTCTATGGCACTGCAGCGCCTGTCTGAGGCCAAGGGTGCCATTGAGATTCTGCTGGCTGACTGCTATGTGCGTCGCGACCGCGTGGCGATGATTGCCTTTCGTGGCAAGGGCGCGGAGGTCTTGCTGGACCCCACGCGGTCTCTGGTGGCGGCAAAGCGGTCGCTGACAGCCCTGCCCGGCGGGGGTGGAAGCCCGGTAGCCGCGGGGCTGGCGCTTGCTGCCCAGATGGTGGCCCAGCTCAAGCGCATGGGGGACAGCACGGTGGTGGTGGTACTCACTGATGGCCGGGCCAACCTCACGCGTGATGGCCTGCCTGGGCGCCAACAGGCGGCGCTAGAGGCCCAGCGGATGGCGCGGTTTTTGGCGGTATCGGCAGACAAGCGCCTCTTGATTGACACCTCCATGCGGCCCGAGCCCGCTGCACAGGCCCTTGCGGCTGCCATGCGGGGCATGTATATGCCCATGCCTTTCGCCCAGGCACGGGAGATGGGGCAGGCGGTTATCGCGGCTCAGCTAAAGGCCTGAGCCATCAGTTTTACCAACGGTCCGGGGTCGGCCTCGTGCACCAGATGCCCTCCGTTGCAGAAATGCAGCCTGGCCTTGGGGAAGTGGTTCATGGCAACACTGCGCAGCACGCGGGCGGGAATCCAGGGGTCGTCTTCAGCTATCAGCAGATCCAGTTCGGCAGAGAGCACAGGTCCTCGCTTTAGCAGTTCCGGCAGGTCGGTGCCTGCCATAAATTCGATGGCGCCGCGCACATGGTTTTCCTCTTGGAAGAGCTGCCGATAGGCATCAAGCTGCGACGGTGGAATTTGAGAGCCTGTTGATCGAATCAGGCGATCGACCATGCCTGTGTTGCGGGCGAGCATGGTGAGTACCGAAACACTAACGGTGGAGACAAAGAGCGGGTTGAGAACCGGGCCAAGCAGAAGGTTATAGAGACTGGGGGCGGCACTAAAGGAGGGAGCCACCCCAATAATTCGGCCGATCGATAGTGGCGTGCGGGCCCCAGGTGCAGGGCGTGGCGGCGCAGATCCCAATGGGTCTGTGTCTGTGAACGGCATTGCTTCCTTCGCAAGGAGGGATAGCCAGATGGCTACCGCCGCGCCGGCGGAGTGCCCGACCACCAGGTCCACCCGGTCGATTTCCAGTGCGTAGAGTAGCTGCTGCAGGTCCTGCGCCATTTCTTTGAGGCCGTGCTGCTGATGCCGGTGGCATTCGGTTT
>VGHK01000076.1 GCA_016868305.1 Betaproteobacteria bacterium
GCCAGAAGAAGAACAGAAGCTACAGCTATCAAGCTTATGTTGAGCTGCTCTCTAAGTGACCCATTTGCGCCAAGTCGAGAGCACGCCAGCAAGACCAATGTGAGGATCATCGATTTCGTTGACACTGGTCACCCCGCGCTTTTGCGGACGTGGGACAAGCGGCAGCGTGGCTATCGTGCGATGGGATACTGGGTAGGCTCTGACGTGCCCGGGCATAAATGATGGATCTCCCTATGAACGACCCCCTCTTGTAAAGAGACCTTTAAAGGACTATATTAAGTCCTACCCAAGCCCGGAGCACAGTCATGCGCTACTCATCACAGGTCAAGCCCATTAGCTACCTTAAGGCCAATGCTGCCGAGGTTCTAACGCACCTCACAGAGCAACGCGAACCGCTGGTGATTACCCAAAACGGCGAGGCCAAGGCGGTCCTGCAAGATGTGGCCTCGTTCGAGGAGACACAAGAAACACTGGCCATGTTGAAAATTCTTGCGCTTGGCAATCAAGATGTGGCGGCCGGAAAGGTTAGACCCGCGACCGACGTTGTTGCACGTCTTCGCGCCAAGCGGGCCTGAGACTGATGGCAGGCAAACCCACCAAGTTTGAAGTCCTACTCACCCAGGGTGCCGAACAAGACCTAGAGGCCATCTACGATTACATCCGCGAGTTCGACGGCGTTGCCAGCGCCAACTATGTGTTGGATGCGTTGATGAATGTTGCGGAGAGCCTGTCGAGACTCCCAGAGCGCGGTAGTTATCCGAAAGAACTGGTCAGTCTTGGTATCAAAGAATACCGGCAGGCTTTTTTCAAACCTTACCGTGTGATCTACCGAGTCGCTGACAACAAAGTTATTATTTACCTGATTGTAAATGGCCGACGTGACATGCAAGCCGTGCTTGCCCGACGGCTACTAGGCAGTTGAATCCGCAAATCCAGGGTTGTCCAATTCGGTTCGCTGTCAACTATGTCCACCGATCACGCATCGAACACCACTCACATTAGCCAGAAAAACTTGGGGGTGGCGGGCATCAAGTGGTTGCCTGCATCATCCGACTGAAGCAGCCTAATTACTCGAATGAGTTAGACACATTCACTAGAACCAACGATGACCCGAGAGACAACTCCCTCGGGAGCCTGCTAATGCACCGCGATACGTCGGCCTGCCGACGAACCCTTTTTGGGCAATGTAAGAGCGAGAATGCCGTCTTGGTAGTTCGCTTTACAGTTCGCGGAATCGATATCCGATTGCAGAACGAACCGCCTTGACACAGAGCCATAGTAGCGCTCGGCCTGCACAACTCTCTCGTTGTCTACTTTACGGTCACACTGCTTGACTTCGGCGCTGATAGTCACCTGGGGGCCATCAATATCCACCTGGATCTCGTCTTTTTTGAGACCCGGCATCTCGACCTCGATATTGTAGACACGATCATCTTCTCGAATCTCAACGGCGAAATCCTCTGGCAAGGACCGGCCATGTAGCGGCCGAATCACGACCCCCGGAGATGCCCAGTCAGTGAAAAATCGCGCATAAGAGTGTCCCTTATTTTCATTAACCCGTTCATTATCCTTCTCCTCTTGGCATAGAGATTGTTCAAAGAATGGCCAGAATGCCATTCCCGACTGCGAATGGCTCCACGTGCAAGTTGGATCTTTCAGCCTCCGCTATGAGAATTGCCACCATCTGATTTGATTTTGGCGGACGCCCCTCACGGGCGCAGCCGTGGAAAGCGCGCTACAAGCCAGCCAATCGCAGCCCTTCGGCCACATACTGACGCACCTCTTCTAACGCACCCGGATGCCTTGCAAAGGCCCGGTCGCGTCGGGTGCCCATTTTCACGATCACCAGCTGTGCCTCGGGCACGACAATGACGTACTGCCCTAGATGGCCCTGCATAAAGTAATAGCCTGGCCGATTGTCCGGGTCCCGCCAGACTCCATGGCCATAAAACAACACATGCCCATTGCTCTGGATCATGGTCTCTACAAAAGACTCCGCGAGAAGCTGTTGCCCCTGCCAGCTTCCCTTCTGTAGTAATAACTGACCCAGCCGGGCCAGTTGACGCGCGGTGGCATTCAGACAGCAGTAGGTCATCTCCATACCCCCCTCTGCCCGCGGCCGGTCCAGGCTCCACGAAGCCCCGCCCTCCATGCCCAACGGCTGCCAGAGCCGCGTGGAGAGATAATCGGAGAGGGTTATGCCTGGTAGCTTCTCCGCGAGAATATTCTTCAGTGCCACCCCGAGCACCTGGGTTGAGCCACTGCTGTACTCGTACCGGCTACCGGGTTCTGCCTCAAACCCCATGCGCAGCACAGTGCCTGCAGCATTACCCCCAAAGTAGAGCTCCGTCGTCTCGTTCAAGGGCAGATAGTAGTTCTCATTCCAGGCATGGCCCGAGGTCATACCGGAGAGCTGCAGCAGGGTAGCCTTCTGACCCACAGGATCTTGCGCATAGCGATCCACCCATCGTCCCAATGGCTCTTGGGCAGAGCCAATAAGCCCCTCTTGAACCGCCCGCCCCAGAAGCATGGTGGTTACCGTTTTGGTTACCGAAAATACATTCGTGCGGCTTTCGGCTGAATACGGGGCAAAGTACTCCTCATACACCAGCGCCCCCTGATGGGCCACCAGAAACGCGCTGGCCTTCTGAGAAGCAAGAAGCGACGCGGTTGGTGTCGACACCCTCTGCCCTGAGTCTCGAACCATCCACGGTGCTGGGGCCCCCGCCTGTACCTCTGCCTGCTCGAAGTTACGAGCATCATCAATATGCGCCGTGGTATAGCCCTGTAGATAGGTGTACCGCAACGCCTTCCAGAAATAACCATGCCCGGTCAGCTGAAGGGCAATCGCTGCCAACACGAGCAGCAGGGCAAGGACTATGGCGCCCGGCAGAAGCACACTGCGATAGTGAATGGTCATGACGCGTGCCCGTCTTCTTTGGCCTTCTGTGCAATATGCCGTAGTCGACTGCGCGCCGAAGGGGGCAGGCCATCTACCCAGACGGGGAACACCGCCTGAAACGACCCATCTGCGCCACGCTGTACCACCCTCCTCGCCTTGGCGTGGGCTGTTGCAGCGGCCGATGCAGTATCCAATACCGGGGAGAGGCAACAGTCCACCTGGGCAAACTGGGCAAGAATTGCCCCTAATGACTGTGACCGGAAAAATGCAGCAACCTCCGCTTTTAACGCCCGCTGTGGCAGCGGCTCCTGCTGACGTGTCACCCATTGCGGGTGACCCGCTGCCTCACAAAAAGCCGCCCAAAACTTCGGCTCAATAGCGCCGAGTGCCACCTCTTGGCCATCGGCACAACGATAGACGCCATAACAAGCCCAGCCCCCAGATAAGAAGTCCTCGGCGCGGGCAGCCCGAGCCCTCGGACCATCAACTTCAGAAAAAGCAAAGGTAAGAATAGGGGCCACAGCATCGGCCAGGGCCAGGTCGATATAACAGCCCTCACCGGAACGCTCTCGGTCGTAAAGGGCAGCAAGAATGCTAGAAAGCGCAAACATCGAGCCAAAAGTGTCCGCTACGGGAGGGGATACAAGCGCTGGGGTATGCCGATCAGCCCCCACATCGCTTAAGAAACCCGCCGTCGCCAGATAGTTAATATCGTGGCCTGCCGCCTGCGACAAGGGGCCCTGCTGACCATACCCAGATAATGAGGCAATGATTATCCGAGGATTGCGCCGATGCATCTCAGTCGTGGTAAATCCAATCTTGGCCAATACTCCGGGGCGAAACGACTCAAGAACAATATCCACATCATCCAACAGTCGCCATAAAACCTCTCTGTCCCCAGCCTGCTGAAGATCGAGGCGCAGTATTTCCTTGCCCCCATTGATTGCCTCGTGCCAGGCCGAACGCCCATCGGCCCGCAACGGGCCTAGGGTTTCAATACCATCACCCTGAGGCGACTCCACCTTAAGCACCGAAGCACCCAGGTCTGACAGCATGAGTGAGGCCAGCGGCCCGGGCAGATAGCGAGACAAGTCGACAACCCGGATTCCTTTGAGAAAGCTATGGAGTCTTGATGCCTGCAACCTAGCTCCTTTTCGAAATCTGTTTCAAGCATCAAGACTACCACTCACTCCCGGCCTATGTGGCTGATGCGGCCTATGCGCCGTCCTCCGGCGGCTCTTCACGGGCCTTCGCCAACAAGGCGTTTAACCAGTCTAGGCTGGAGGCAGCAGGCGACTGCTCTTCACTGCCCTCGGGGGCATCTGGCTGCGATGCGGGGCCCTCCAGGCCCACCGGTTGCTTGACCTCTGGTACAGCCGTCCCTTTCGGGGAATCGACAGGCGCGGCGGTCGAAGACCCCCCAGACGTTCCCCGGTATGTCTCAAAATCCGCTGGGACATAACGACTTGCCTGGGTTGCACGGGGCGACTGAAACAGATCCATCGCTGCATCCATAAGTGCCGCTGTACTGTCTGTGGGCAATACCGCATCAAGCGCCGAGGCTCCCGCAAAAGCGAGCCTCTGGCCACTTACTGCAACAGCGCCTTCCGCAACCTCTTCAGCCAGCGCCTTGTACTCCGCGGATAGTAACTCTGCATCGGCAGAAAGCTGCTCTGTAAGCTCCTTGACATTACGTACTGCCCAGTCTTGCGCGATCTTCTGGTTTAAGTTCGAAAGCGCCACTGCACCCTGATCTGGTTGGCCTGTAAAAATATTCCGAAGCAATGCGCGCACCGCCTCATAGGGAATATTGGTGGATGCTGAAGGAATATTGGTGGATGCTGAACCCCCCGCCGTATTGAAGATCTTGTCAAGGTCTGAACG
>VGHK01000077.1 GCA_016868305.1 Betaproteobacteria bacterium
ACCGCCGCGCCGGCGGAGTGCCCGACCACCAGGTCCACCCGGTCGATTTCCAGTGCGTAGAGTAGCTGCTGCAGGTCCTGCGCCATTTCTTTGAGGCCGTGCTGCTGATGCCGGTGGCATTCGGTTTTACCGTGCCCGGGGAGATCGGGTAGCACCAGGTTCCAGGTCTCTGCCCGAGGCCCCAGGGCAGAGATCACGGGTCGCCAGGTGGCCCGGCTGCCCCCGGTGCCATGGAGCATCAGGACATTAGGCCGTGACACCTCCGTGGGGCGGCTGATCCAGCCTTCCCAGTGCGCGCGATCGATCGTTTTGGAGAGATCGGTAAGCCCTGCGGGCTGGGCGTGCGATGGCATGGGTGGCGCGGAGTTTTTTCGAAAGCGGTTGTTGTGGGTTGACGCCGTGGAGACAAGTGTCTATCGTAAGTGTCAAATGTAATTGTCACCTAGAGTGACTAGTCTACGTGACACTTAGGAGGTCCGCCATGGCTTTTCTGCAGCGAATCGAGCGGGTGCTGGAGGCAAGCCTTATGGCTGCCCAGGCCCCAGGCTCCCCCCCAAAGCTCACCGCAGCAATGCGTCATGCGGTTTTTCCCGGTGGTGCGCGCATCCGGCCACAGCTCTGCATGGCGGTGGCTATGGCCTGCGGGGACGATGACCCGCGACTCTCGGAGAGTTTCGCAGCCGCGCTTGAACTCATGCACTGTGCCTCGCTGGTGCACGATGACCTTCCCTGTTTTGACAATGCAGACCTGCGCCGTGGCCAGCCCTCGGTGCACAAGGCATTTGGGGAACGGATCGGGGTTCTTTCGGGCGATGCGCTGATCGTCGTGGCGTTTCGCACGCTTGCGGGGTCTCGGCCCAAGCATCTGGAGCGGCTGCCGGCCATGTTCACGATTCTTGACGATGCGGTGGGACCGCCCTTTGGCATTGTGGCGGGACAGGCCTGGGAGTGCGAGTCGCATGCGGTATTGGCCGAATATCAGCGAGCGAAAACGGGCTCGCTCTTTACTGCGGCAACCGTGGGGGGTGCCTGCGCGGCCGGAGTAGACGCTGCGCCATGGAAGGCCCTTGGCGACTGTCTGGGTGAGGCCTATCAGGTGGCCGATGACATACGGGATGTCATCTACGACGAGCTGGTCATGGGTAAGCCCGCAGGCCAGGACGAGACACTGGATCGGCCGAGCGCCGCGCATACCCTGGGCTTAGACGGCGCGGTCATTCACTTTGACCGACTGATGGCCCGGGCGATTCAGAGCATTCCGGCCTGCCGTGGTGCTGCGCGTCTGCGTGCCATGGTGTTGCAGGAGTCGCAGCGACTGGTACCCACGGAGGGGCCGCATAAGGTGGCCCGCGCCGCCTTGAATGCACAGACCGAAAGGGCCTTGGCGGAGGCCTTTCCGAATGCGATGCCCATGGGGATGGGGACTTCCAAAGAGGGAAAGGTTAATGGCGGCGCTGGCGGTCTGGTCTAGCCTTCGTGACCGGCTGCTTGCGCAGCCAGCCTTTCATCGGTTCGTATCAGCAGTACCGGGCCTGCGGTGGGTCGCCCAGCGGCAGTCGCGCCGACTCTTCGATCTGGTGGCAGGCTTTACCTACAGCCAGGTGCTGCTAGCCTGTGTGAAGCTCGGCATCTTCGCCTCGGTGCGCGAGGGGCCGCGTTCGTTGCAGTCGCTTGCCGCAGACACTGGCTTGTCTTCGCGAAGCCTCGATATTCTGCTGCGTGCAGCCGTATCGCTGGAGCTTTTGGAATGGCGCAGTGCTCCCGCCGGTCGGGTGGCCGCAGAGGGAAATTCCCTTGAACAAGCCTATGTTGGTCTGGGAATGCTTGGGGCGGTGGTGGCAGCTAACCCTGCGATTCAGGCCCTGGTGCGGCATCACGAGGAGGTCTACCAAGACCTTGTAGACCCTGTTGCCTTGCTGCAAGACCCCGAGCAGCGCACCCGTCTGCGGGACTACTGGGCCTATGCCCATGACGGAATTGCAGCGCGGCAGGGCACGGCTGCCCTACCAGAGCATGCTGCGTTATCAGTCATGCCTGCGGCGTCTGTGTCGCGTGGTCTCACCGCAGATCAGGTGGCTGCCTATTCAGAACTTATGGCGGCCTCGCAGCCGTTGGTGGCTGAGCAGGTACTGGCCGCTTATGACTTCTCAAGGCATCGCTGCCTGCTCGATGTTGGTGGCGGCCAGGGGGCCTTTCTCTCGGCGGTTGCCAAGGAACATCCGAGCCTTCGCTTAATGCTTTTTGACCTCCCGGCGGTGGCCCAGAGGGCGCGGCAACGGTTTGAGGCGCAAGGAATCGCAAGCCGGGTCACCTGTCACGGCGGCAGCTTTTTCGATGACCCGCTGCCCACGGGTGCCGATGTCGTGAGCCTTGTGCGTGTGCTCTATGACCACTCTGATGAGCGTGTGGCACTGATTCTAAAGGGCGTGCGAAGGGCCCTGGCAGCGCAAGGCGGCACCCTGCTGTTAGCTGAGCCGATGTCTGGGACACCGGGGGCCGAGGCTATGGGCGATGCCTATTTCGGCCTTTATCTCCTGGCCATGGGCAAGGGACGGGCACGCACCCCGGAAGAGCTTTTTGGACTTCTGGCGGCTGCGGGATTTACAAAGATGCAGTCCATTCGTACGCGGCTTCCTCTTCAGACCGGCCTGATTCGGGCCTATGCCTCGCCGCAGGGCGCAGCGAGATCGTCTTAGACGATTACCCCGAGAAAACCGTAAAGGTAAGTTGACAAACAGCGGAAATGGTCTAGGATGGCATCTGTAACGTTAAGTGGACATATTAAGAGTCAAGTAAAAATGACAAGTACCAGGGATGCTTATGCAGTGGTGATGGAGGCGCCCCGTCAGCTGGACTGGCGCTGCCTCCCTCTGGCTGAGCCGGGTCCCGAAGACCTTGTGGTGCGCACCCGGTTCAGTGGGATCAGCACAGGAACCGAGCGTCTTTTCTACACCGGTGAGATGCCCAGTTTTCCAGGTATGGGTTATCCGCTCGTGCCGGGATACGAGACAGTTGGTGAGGTTGTCCAGGCAGGTGTCGCTACCACTGGCCTGAGCGCTGGCGACCTAGTCTTCGTGCCGGGTGCAAGCTGCTGGGGACCGGTGCGGGGTCTCTTCGGTGGGGCGGGCTCGTCACTGGTAGTGCCCGGCGCCCGGGTTGTCAAAATCCATGAGTCAATCGCCGAAGAGGCGGTGCTCTTTGCGCTTGCTGCAACAGCCCATCATGCACTGATGTCTCCCTCGGGCGAGCGGGTGCTGCCCGATCTCATCGTGGGTCACGGCGCGCTGGGCCGTCTGCTGGCGCGCATTACCGTGGCTCTTGGCGGCCTGCCTCTGGTCTGGGAACTGGAGCCGAGCCGCAGAACTGGGGCCACGGGCTATCGCGTGGTTGACCCATTGGAAAGCAAGGGCCAGCGATTCAAAACCATTATTGATGTCAGTGGCCACGCTCCAAGCCTTAACGACTGGGTCGCCCATATGGCGCCCGGGGGCGAGCTGGTATTGGCGGGGTTTTACACCGAGACCCTGCCTTTGAATTTTGTGCCCGCTTTTCTGCGTGAGGCGCGGTTTCGCGTGGCCGCCCAGTGGCATCCCAGCGACATGGCCGCGGTGCGCGACCTGGTGGAGTCTGGTGGGCTATCGCTGCAGGGCTTGGTGACCCATCGACGCCCCGCAGACCAAGCGGCAGAGGCCTACGAGCAGGCCTTTAGTGATCCCCATTGTTTGAAGATGGTTCTGGACTGGAGGAGTCTGCAATGAGCACGTCTGACACCAACCTTGGGGGGCTCAAAGGCGCTCCGGTGCAGTTCATGATGAAGACCCGACTGGCCGCGGAGGCGGCGATGGAACCAGATCCGGTGCATACCGGGCCGGTTACCAAAGAGACGCAGATTATTGCCATTTATGGCAAGGGTGGCATCGGCAAGAGTTTTACGCTGGCGAACTTGAGCTACATGATGGCCCAGCAGGGCAAGAAGGTTCTGCTGATTGGCTGCGACCCCAAGAGCGACACCACCTCGCTGCTCTTTGGGGGAAAGGCCTGTCCTACGATTATCGAAACCTCTTCGAAAAAGAAGCTTGCAGGAGAGGCTGTCGCTATTGGCGATGTCTGCTTTAAGCGCGATGGTGTCTATGCCATGGAGCTCGGCGGCCCAGAAGTCGGCCGGGGCTGTGGCGGTCGCGGCATCATTCACGGCTTTGAAACCCTCGAAAAACTGGGCTTTCACGACTGGGGCTTTGACTACGTGTTGCTCGACTTCTTGGGCGACGTGGTCTGCGGAGGCTTTGGCCTGCCCATCGCGCGCGACATGTGCCAGAAGGTGATTGTGGTGGGCAGCAACGACCTGCAGTCGCTCTATGTGGCCAACAATGTCTGCTCGGCCGTGGAGTACTTCCGCAAGCTCGGCGGCAATGTGGGCGTGGCGGGCATGGTGATCAACAAAGACGATGGCACCGGTGAGGCCGCCGCCTTTGCCGAGCGCGCAGGCATTCCGGTCTTGTCGGCGATTCCCGCCCACGAAGATATTCGGCGCAAGAGCGCCTCGTACGAGATTATTGGCAAACCGGGTGGTCAGTGGAGCGCGATGTTTGAGACGCTCGCCACCAATGTAGCCGAGGCCCCGCCTGTGCGGCCCAAGCCCTTAACGCAAGACGA
>VGHK01000078.1 GCA_016868305.1 Betaproteobacteria bacterium
CTACACTAGCGGCAATCATGCGGTCTCTTTCAGCCCCTTATCGTGCTCTTGTTATTGGTAGCTCTGGCAGCATTGGGTCGGCCTTTGTACAGGCATTGGAGGCAGATGAACGCTGTGCGGGGTTGGTTGGGTTAAGCCGCAACAGACCGCCGCACTTTCATTTAGAGGACGAGGCCTCTATTGCCGCGGCTGCCCAATGGGCCAGAACCGCTCTCGATCAAAGTGGTTTTGCCTTGATTGTCGATGCCACCGGGGCGCTCACCATCGACGGCCAGGGGCCAGAGAAGCGGCTCTCGCAGGTATCGGCTCAAGGCTTGCGCAGGGCATTTGAGATCAACGCCATCGGCCGAGCCTTGGTCCTCAAACACTTTATACCGCTGCTGCCCCCCAAAGGCCGCGCGATTTTTGCCGTGCTCTCGGCGCGGGTGGGTAGTATTTCGGACAACCATTTAGGAGGCTGGTATGGCTACCGTGCCTCTAAAGCGGCCGGCAATATGCTCTTGCAGACGGCGGCCATAGAGTCGTATCGCACCCGCCCTGAGGCGGTGTTCGCGGCTTTACAGCCCGGCACTGTCATCTCCAAGCTCTCGGCACCCTTTCAAGCGGGACACGCCACCCTTGCCGCGCAAGACTCGGTAGCGGGAATGCTCACAGCCCTTGATGGTCTTGCCGCGCGGCCGCAGGCCTGGTTTATTGATTATCAAGGACAACCCATTGACTGGTAGACAATGACGGCCGAAAACCTGCTTGCTGTGCGAGCGATCAATAAGCATTTCGGGTCCCACCATGCGGTGAGAGACCTGTCTTTCGAGATTAAGCCTGGTGAATGCCTGGGCATGATCGGCCCCAACGGTGCGGGTAAGACCACCACACTCAAAATCTGTCTGGGGCTGGCTAAGCCCGACACCGGCACGGTAGAGGGCCTGGGGCTTGCCTTGCCACAAGAGGCCCGCCGGTTTCGCAGGCGTATTGGCGTGGTGGGGCAGTTCGATACGCTCGATCCAGACTTTAGCTGCGAAGAAAACCTGCTGGCCTACGGCCGTTACTTTGGCCTATCCAACGAGGTCATGCGGGCGCGCATTCCTACTCTTTTGGAGTTTGCCGCCCTTCGGCATAAGGCCTCTGCGCGGATCTCTGAGCTCTCTGGCGGCATGAAACGAAGGCTCAGCCTTGCCCGCGCGCTGATCAACGATCCGGAGTTGCTGCTGCTCGATGAGCCCACCACCGGCCTAGACCCCCAGGCCCGTCATCTAATCTGGGAACGGCTCGGGCTTTTGATTAAACAGGGAAAGTCGATTCTGCTAACCACCCACTTTATGGAAGAGGCCGAGCGACTGTGCGATCGTCTGCTTCTTGTTGACCAGGGCGAGGCCATTCTTACTGGCAGGCCAGCCGCGCTGATTGCCCAAGAGGTGGAGCCGCATGTGGTTGAGGTGATTCGCGAAAGCGATGCCTCTTCGGAATCGCTTAGTTCGTTACTCGCCCCACTGACGCCAATGGCTCAGCGCACCGAGCAGTCGGGCGACTCGTTGTTCTTCTATACCCACGATGCCCACCCGTTGCTCGCCGCCCTTGAAGAGCACCCTAGCTTGCGTGTGCTACATCGGCCTGCCAACCTCGAAGACCTTTTTCTCAAGCGCACGGGCCGACAGATTCGGGAGACCCATTGATGCCTGCGGTGCTTGATATGCAATGGGGCTGGGCCGCTGTCTTTCAGCGCAACTTTCTGGTCTGGCGAAAGCTCTTCTGGCCAAGCCTGATTGGCAACATCGCAGAGCCTCTGTTTGTGCTGATTGCCTTTGGCTACGGCATTGGAGCCCTGGTGGGGTCGGTCACGCTTGATGGGCAGGCGATTCCTTATATTCTTTTTTTGGCCAGTGGGTCGATCTGCATGAGCAGCATGAATGCGGCCTCGTTTGAGGCCTTGTATTCGGCCTATTCGCGCATGGGGCCGCAGAAAACCTGGGAAGGCATACTTAATGCACCGGTTAGCCTAGATGAGATTGTCTTTGCTGAAATGATCTGGGCTGCCTTTAAGGCGCTGTTTACAGCCACCGCTATTTTGGTTGTCATGGTGGCGCTTGATATCTCGCGCAGCCCCATGCTGCTTCTGGCCTGGCCCCTATTGTTTCTGGTGGGCCTGTGTTTCTCAAGCCTGGCCTTGATTTTTAATGCCCTGGCCAAGGGCTATGATTTTTTTACCTACTACATCACCTTGTTTCTCACGCCCATGACCTTTTTGTCGGGGGTCTACTTTCCGCGTGACCAACTGCCCGCCTGGCTACTGGCGTTTTCAGACTGGCTGCCGCTGACCGCGGCGGTGTCGCTTATTCGCCCCTTCTTTCTCGGCCAGTGGCCCGCACACTGGGTTGCGGACGTTGCTGTTCTCTTGGGCTACACCGTTGTGGGTTTTAGCCTTGCGCTTTGGCTCACCCGCCGACGTTTTAAGATTTAGTCAGCGTATTTGTCTGACTCTGGCGCTTGCGCTGCGCCCAGCCGACAAACGGTGCGTAGTAGGCGCGAATTTCAGGCATATCGGTTTCTATGCTGCCCGTAGGAACGAATAGCTGCCCAGCGCCACAGCAACGGCTGCCGTGATCCATATAGGCCATGATTACCGGAACCTTTGCGCCAAGCGCGATGTAGTAAAAACCGGTCTTCCAGTTTTCCACTGCGCTGCGTGTCCCTTCGGGGGGCACAATCAAAAGAAGCGGTCCGGTCGTGTCATGAAAGCACTGGACCGCAGCGTCTACGAGATTGCCCGAGCGGCTTCGGTCAACGGCAATACCTCCAAGCCATCGCATAATTCCCGCAAACGGAAAACGAAAGATCTGCATCTTCCCAAGCCAATGCACCTTGCGGCCCATGGCAAACGCCGCCATCAAGGCATAGGGGAGGTCCCAGTTACTGGTGTGTGGCGCAGCAATAACCACTGCCTTTTGGGTCTCGACAGGAAACTCACCCGCAAACCGCCAGCCTAGTGCATACATGGTTTTGCGGCATCCCCAGCGCAGAAAGGCGCTGAGAACCGGGGTATCAAAAATAGTGTAGCGGGCAGGTTGAAAGGCGGCGGAGGCGGGCATGCACCCTATTATTACAGGCCGCGCTCGCACAGGCCTAGCCCAGGGCCCTAGCTAAGGCGTTATTGAAGGATTTACTGAAGACTTTTGGGCGGCCCAATGACCAGTCGCGCAACGATGGCATGGCGCAGATCGTCGCGACTGCTAAATCGCACCGCGCTTAACCCCCGTGCAACCGCTGGCCTGTTTATGCCCACCCGCAGTTCGGGCTCGCGAGATGGCGCCTGATGTGGAAGCCGTGCAGCAAGCCCCTTACCCGTTTTGGCTGCCTCTAAGCGATGGGGCTTGGCCCGGGGCAGCGGCTTTGGGGGCAACTCGGGCAGAGGAGACCGAGGCAGGACAATAGCGTCGACTGGGGCAGGCTCGCTTGGCGGGGGGAGCGTTGTCTCGCGTGGCGGCGGGCGTCGGCCTTTTTTAAACAAGGCATTCAAAAAGACCGCCGCGATGAACAGCAGATAAATAAAAATCGCGGGGTCTATGTTGAAATGAAACACGGTCTTGCCTTAGCCTTTGGTGGTCCGTGAACTAGGCGCATTTGCGGTTGGTTCTTCTACCCCGGCAATAGACACCCGCATATCGGTGTCAGCCTGCAGGTTCTTCATGCGGTAATAGTCCATGATGCCCAGATTGCCCGATCTAAACGCCCCCGCCATGGCACGCGGAACCTCGGCCTCAGCCTCAACCACGCGGGCCTTCATTTCCTGCTCAAGGGCTACCGCCATGGCTCTGCGTTCTTCTGCCTTGGCCTGAGCGATCTGCTTATCGGCATCGGCCTGGTCGATCTGCAGCTTTGCACCAATGTTTTCGCCAACATCCACGTCGGCAATGTCGATGGAGAGAATCTCGTAGGCGGTTCCGGCATCGAGCCCTTTACTGAGAATGTGCTTAGAGATATGGTCGGGATTCTCAAGAACGCTCTTGTGATTCTCGGCAGAACCAATGGTGCTCACCATGCCCTCTCCAACCCGGGCAATAATGGTTTCTTCCCCGGCGCCTCCGACAAGCCTATCGATATTGGTGCGCACGGTAACCCGCGAGACCACAATTAGCTGAATACCGTCTTTGGCCACCGCCGCAATGCGCGGTGTTTCGATGACCTTGGGCAGCACCGACATCTGCACGGCCTCAAGCACATTGCGCCCCGCGAGGTCGATTGCCGCAGCTCGTTTAAACGAAAGCGGAATATTGGCCTTATCGGCCGAGATCATGGCATTGACCACGCGCACGACATCGCCCCCGGCCAGAAAGTGCGCCTCAAGGTCGTTAAGCGGAATATCGATACCTGCCTTCACCGAACTGATGCGCGCGTTAACAATGGTGCTTGGGGGCACGCGACGCAGCCGCATGGCAATAAGGGTTGTGAGACCCACATAGGCGCCCGAGGCCCAGGCGGCGACCCAGAGCGGAATGGGCACCAGATAGAGCAGGGTAGAGATAAACAGAAAAAACAACACCA
>VGHK01000079.1 GCA_016868305.1 Betaproteobacteria bacterium
ATATCCAGGTAACGCACCTCAAAGATTCGAAGGGCCAAGAGCCCATCAGGGTAAAGGCCCGCCCCAAGCGGGAATAGCGGTATCGACATACGATTTGTAGCCATGCGGCATTATGCCCGCTCAGGCAGGGCATCCTATTGCCATAGGTCATGGCATATGCCATTATGGCGCTTATGTCGACTGAACGTCACGTCCGCCTCTTCCGTAACGGTCGCAACCAGGCCGTTCGCATTCCTCGTGAGTTTGAACTCGAAACGCAGGACGCGGTGATGCGCAAAGAAGGGTCAAAAATCATCATCGAGCCAGTCGCCCCTCTGGGGCTGATAGCGCTGCTGGCATCTTTCTCCCCTATGCCAGATCAGTTCCCGGACGTCGACAAGGCTCTCACGAAACTTGACGACATAGAACTCTAAGTTCATTAAATGCCTGCTGACCGGTTTCTTCTTGACACCAACATCGTTTCGGCGTTGCTGCGTGACCCTCAGGGGTCGATAGCGAGAAAGATAGAGGGGGTTGGAGAAGATGCCATCTGCACCTCAATCATCGTTGCGGCAGAGTTGCGCTTTGGCGCCAAGAAGCGGGGCTTAGAAGAACTCACACGCCGCGTTAATGCCGTCCTCAACGCCTTAACGATTCTTCCATTTATTTCCCCGGCCGACGACATCTATGCCGCTAGCAGAGCCTATTTAGAAGAAAAGGGCACCCCGATAGGGCCCAACGATCTTCTCATCGCCGCATCAGCGATTGCGCAGAACTGTATTCTTGTCACCAAAAATACGCGCGAGTTTTCTAGGGTGCCTGGTCTAGCCATTGTTGATTGGTCCGGATAGGTGCTTGCAGAGGCTTGCGCGACATAGGCTCTCGGCTAGAGGATCGACATGAAAAAAGCACTCATCACCGGCATAACCGGACAAGACGGCTCCTACCTTGCCGAGTTTCTTCTCGCCAAGGGCTACGAGGTACATGGCATCAAGCGTCGATCCTCCACCTTCAATACCCAGCGCATCGACCATATTTATGAAGATCCGCATAAGAGCGGACAGCGCCTAAAACTCCACTACGGAGACCTCTCTGATTCGAGCAATCTCACCCGCATTATTCAAGAGACACAGCCCGACGAGATCTACAATCTCGGTGCGCAGTCACACGTGGCAGTTTCATTCGAGTCACCCGAATACACTGCCGATGTTGATGCCTTGGGAACCCTACGCCTACTCGATGCCATTCGATTTCTGGCTCTTGAGAAAAAATATGGGCGCGCTACGCGACTGGGGCCATGCCAAGGACTATGTGCGTATGCAGTGGATGATGCTGCAGCAAGACCAGCCCCAAGACTATGTCATTGCAACCGGTCTGCAGTACTCCGTGCGCGAGTTCATTCGCAGAGCAGCGGCACGCCTAGGTATTGCGCTCAACTTTGAAGGTACAGGCGTCGAAGAAGTGGGCCGCGTCGCAGCCATTACCGGCACGAATGCACCGGGGGTACAAGTCGGCAAGGCGATCGTGCGTGTTGACCCTCGCTACTTTCGCCCCACCGAGGTCGAAACCTTGCTGGGTGACCCCTCCAAAGCGAAAGAAAATCTCGGCTGGATTCCCGAAATTACCCTCGACGACATGATCGCTGAGATGGTCGATCACGACCTCAGCGCCGCGAAGCAAAGCGCTCTGCTTAAGGCGCACGGCTACGCGGTACCCGTGAGCCGGGAGTAACGATAAAGATATACAATGACTAAAGTATATCAAACGTGCATGCGTGCTTAATTAGGAGGGGCCAATGCAAGTAGCAAAATGGGGTAACAGCCTCGCCGTCAGACTGCCTGCAGCGGTTGTTGAGGTATTGGGCTTGAAGGAAGGCGATGACATTGAGATTCAGGTGGCGGGCAGTCATTCCTTCGAAGTCAGCCGTCGCTCCTCGGCGCAAGAGCTTTTGTTGCGCCTCCGTAAATTTCGAGGCCGTCTTCCTGAAGATTTCAAGTTCGATCGGCTCGAGGCGCATGCGCGCCGCTAATTGCTTCTTCGACAGCAATGTTCTGCTCTACTTGCTGTCTGCTGATGAATCCAAGGCCAACCGGTCTGAGGCGCTCCTAGGCGAAGGGGGTCACATTAGCGTACAAGTGCTCAATGAGTGCGCGGCAATCGCAACGCGAAAGCTCAGCTTTTCGCTCTCAGAGGTTCGCGAGTTTCTTGCTCCTATTCGTTCACTCTGCCAGGTACACAGCCTAACGGAGGAGACCCACGACCTTGGGATCGAACTCGCCGATCGATTCCACTTATCACTTTATGACGCAATGATCATGTCATCCGCGCTGCTCGCTGGGTGCAAAACCTTGTTTTCAGAAGACATGCAACATCGTCAGGTGATTAACGAATCGTTAACGATTCTCAACCCTTATTTCTGAGTTAACCGATCGGTACTCCATGAAAATTCACATTGCATGAACCTTATTCCCATTATTCTCTCCGGTGGTTCGGGGTCACGCCTCTGGCCTCTGTCGCGGTCTCTGCGTCCCAAGCAGTTTCTGGGCGTTACGGAGGAGCGCAGCCTCTTTCAGGCCACGCTCGCCCGACTTGAAGGCCTCGTGCCCAAGGTTGCGCCGATTGTCGTGGCCAATACCGACCATCGGTTTTTGGTAGCCGATCAGTGCTTACAAATGGGGGTCACCCCGCAGACGCTCATCTTAGAGCCCGTAGCGCGCAATACTGCGCCAGCCATTGCCGTGGCTGCCCTGCAAGCATTAGCGCAGTTTGAAAGAAAGCAGTCGAGCAGCGGCCAGGCGCGGGGCCAGACTGATAGCCGGGTGCCTGCAGTCGAGTCACCAGTGCTGCTAGTGCTGCCCTCCGACCATGTGATAACCAAAACCGAAGCGTTTCACGCGTCCGTAAGAACAGGGTATGACGTCGCGCAATCGGGGGCGTTGGTAACCTTTGGTATCGTGCCCACCCACCCCGAGACCGGGTATGGGTATGTCAAGGCCGCGCGCGACGGATATGCATCTGCCCCATTAGCCGACGTGTCCCGACGAACGGAAAGCACCCCGCCCTTAGCCCTACCCGTCTCCGCCTTCGTCGAAAAGCCCAGTCTCGCAACCGCCGAGCAGTATCTGCGCGACGGTGGCTATTTCTGGAACAGCGGCATGTTCCTATTTCGGGCAGATGTCTTCCTGCAGGAACTGGCCGCCCACAACCCCGCCATGGCCAAGGCCTGCCAACGCGCGCATTCCAGTGCTGCAAAAGACATGGACTTCTTGCGTCTCGATGCGGAGGCCTTTGGGCAGTCACCCTCGGATTCTATCGACTATGCGGTCATGGAGAAGACCGACAAGGCCATGGTGATTCCGCTTGATGCAGGGTGGAACGACGTGGGTGCCTGGCCCGCCGTATGGCAGTTACAGTCGCAGGACACGCAGGGTAACGCCACCCGCGGCGATACCCTGCTGCACGAGTCACAGAACTGCTACGTGCATGCCGACCATCGACTCGTTGCCCTGGTCGGTACGCAAGACCTGGTGGTCGTAGAGACATCCGACGCGGTGTTGGTTGCCCATAAAGACAAGGCACAGGATGTCAAAAAGATCGTCGAGGCACTTAAAGCCCAAGAAAGGCCTGAGGCAGACCTACACCGTGAAGTCTTTCGGCCCTGGGGCGCCTACGACTCTATTGATCATGGCGACCGATATCAGGTGAAGCGCATTACGGTAAAGCCAGGGGCGCGCCTCTCACTGCAGATGCACCATCACCGGGCTGAGCATTGGATTGTTGTCAGTGGCACGGCAAAGGTCACCATCGGTGATAAGGAACAACTCGTGGCCGAGAACCAATCGGTCTACATTCCCATCGGCGAGCGGCACTGCCTGGAAAACCCCGGAAAGCTTCCGCTTGAACTCATAGAGGTACAGTCGGGCAGCTATTTAGGCGAAGACGATATTGTGCGGTTTGAAGACCGCTATGGGCGCGCCTAGCGTTAAGCCGGCGAATAGAGCGGGTTCACATGCCTAACGCCAACAAACCGCTTGAAGTCGTTGTCAGCAGAATAAACGGTCGCGCCCCTCTCTATAGCCAGCGCAGCAATATGCACGTCGGTCGTTAAATTACCCGCCGCTCCAGTGGTCTGAAGAATCCGTGCGAATAGCGGCCAGTGACTATCTCCGGGCGATGCATGCTTCACGGTAGGAGCACTAAGCCATTCATGCACATAGCGCAGGGCCTGCTCGACTTGAAGGGGTGCTGGAAAGACTCTCGGGTTGGTTGAGATTCGCAGAAAAGCGAGAAGTACCACCCACGGAAT
>VGHK01000080.1 GCA_016868305.1 Betaproteobacteria bacterium
ATAACTTGATCGCTTGGATGCTGGAATGCCCGCTTGGGGGTCTTACTTCAATAGATGGCGTCCCCTAGGGGATTCGAACCCCTGTACTCACCGTGAAAGGGTGATGTCCTAGGCCTCTAGACGAAGGGGACCTGAATGGACGAATACTGCGCGCTACCCACTGCCCAAATAAACCTACCGTAAATCAACCTGCCATACCGCCGATAAATCCACTTCTAACACTAGCCCCCTTTCCACCTTTACCGATGGCCAATTGAGACCGAGTGGTGGAGCTAAGCGGGATCGAACCGCTGACCTCTTGCATGCCATGCAAGCGCTCTCCCAGCTGAGCTATAGCCCCAGAGGAACACCCTTTTTTGCTTGCTCACCAATACGCCAGCACCAAATTGAGCAAACGCGAACTGTAGCGGTTCCAGCCGCGTTTGTCCAATTGCTTGCTCCAGGTCATGGACCAACAGAGCCTGCATGCTAGGATGAAACCATGCCCGCACGACTAATCGATGGCCTGGCGCTGGCCCAGTCAATTCGCGCTGAAGTTAAGAACGAGGTCGCCCAAAAAGCGCCGGCGGTTGGCCGTGCTCCTGGTCTTGCGGTGATTCTGGTCGGCGAGAACCCCGCCTCCCAGGTCTATGTTCGTAACAAGGTGAAGGCCTGCCAAGAAGCAGGGCTGCATTCGCAGCTTATCGAACTCCCCCTAACCACCAGCCAGTCTGCCCTCGTGGCTGAGATCGACCGGCTCAACCACGACCGCACCATAGACGGCATCCTGGTGCAGCTGCCGCTGCCCGACCATATTGATGATCACGTGATCATTCATGCGATCTCCCCCGAAAAGGACGTCGACGGGTTTCATCCTGCCAACGCCGGTGCCCTGCTAATCGGAAGGCCCCGGTTCCGGCCCTGTACCCCCTATGCCGTAATGCGCATGCTTGCCTCAGTCCAGGCCCCCTTACGCGGGGCAGAGGCTGTCGTGGTGGGGGCAAGCAACATCGTCGGTAAGCCCCTGGCCTTGATGCTGCTGCAGGCAGGCGCCACCATCACCCTCTGCAACAGCAAAACCCAAAACCTTGCCGAAAAGACCCGGCGTGCGGATATCCTTGTTTCCGCGGTGGGAAGGCCCAAACTGATTACCGCAGATATGGTCAAACCCGGAGCCGTAGTCATCGATGTCGGCATCAACCGCCTGGCGAACGGCGCACTCGCCGGAGACGTTGACTTCGATGCGGTACGCCCAGTCGCAGGCGCGATTTCGCCAGTACCCGGAGGGGTCGGCCCGATGACTATTGCCATGCTATTGGTTAACACCTTGGAGTCTTTTCATGAACACACCCGCTGATCTGTCCACGTCGTCCACCCCTGCCCACGAGGCAATCCAACCAGGCACCGCCATCGATAACCTGCTTGCGGGCGCCTATCTTGCTGCAGACGCACTTCCCCCGTACCACCTTCTGAACCCCCAGCAGGTCGCACCTGCCATCGATGCCCTCATCGCCCAGGCCCAGGCCTGTCTCAATGCGGTGGTGTCCGCTGAAACTCCCACCACCTGGGAGTCCGTCATGGCCCCGCTTACCAGCGCTACCGAGCGGCTCGGGCGGGCATGGTCGGCAGTGCACCATATGGGCGGCGTCATGGATAGCCCCGAATGGCGCGAAGCCACCAACAGCCGTCTCGAGGCGGTCACGCGGTTCTGGTCTGCACTGGCCCAAGACCCCAGGCTCTACGCAAAAATAAAGCTACTCGCCCAGGCGCCTGATGTCCTGGGGCATCCCGCCCGCGAAAAGGCCATCGCCAATAGCCTGCGTGACTTCCGGCTCGGGGGTGCGGAGCTCGAGCCCGAGGCACAGCAGGCCTTTGCCGAAATGAGCGCACGACTGGCCGCCTTAGCGCAGAAGTTTTCGGAGCAGCTTCTCGACAGCACCAACGCCAGCCTGGTTGTGGTCGACGACGCGGCCCGGCTACAGGGCATCCCTGAGCCTGTGCGCGCCGCTGCCAAGGCCGAGGCTGAAAAGCGCGGCCTGTCTGCGCCAGCGGTCTTTACCCTGCAGCAGCCAAGCCTCATACCGGTGTTGCAGTTTGCCACCGACCGCGCACTGCGCGAAGAGATCTATTCGAAAAACGCGCGCCGCGCTTCGGAACTCGCCGAGGAAGGCCCGTCTCATGACAACACCCCGGTGATGGGTGAGATTCTGGCCCTTCGTCAGGCACAGGCACGGCTCTTGGGCTTTGCCAATGCCGCAGAAACCTCGCTGGCGGCCAAGATGGCCGACAGCCCCCAGACAGTCGTTGGCTTTCTGCGCGACCTCGCCCAAAAGGCCCGCCCCAGCGCCGAAAAAGATCTTGCAGAGCTCAAGGCCTTCTCCAGGCAAGAGCTCGGGCTCGACCCGCTTGCCCCCTGGGATATTTCGTATGCCAGCGAAAAGCTGCGCCAGTCGCGCTATGCCTTCTCCGAAGAAGAGGTGCGCCAGTACTTCCCCCTGCCGAGTGTGCTCAACGGGCTCTTCTCCATCGTAAAGACCCTCTTCGGCGTTGAGATTCGCCCCCTGCTGGCACTCGCCCCTGCGCCCGTCTGGCATAACGACGTACAGGTGTTTGAGGTACGGCGCAGCGGCGATACGGTGGGGCATCTCTATCTCGACCTTTATGCCCGTGCCACCAAACGTGGTGGGGCTTGGATGGACGACAGCCGTGGACGCCGGCAGCTGCGCAGCAGGCTGCAAAAGCCCGTGGCCCTTCTCACCTGCAACTTTGCCGCTCCCACCGATGGCAAGCCCAGCACACTCACCCACGACGATGTCATTACGCTCTTTCATGAGTTCGGACATGGCCTGCACCACCTGCTTACCCAGGTCGACGACCTGGAGGTCTCGGGCATTAATGGGGTGGAATGGGATGCGGTCGAACTGCCCAGCCAGTTTATGGAGAACTTTTGCTGGGAATGGGACACCCTGCACGGTATGACGGCCCATGTCGATACCGGCGCCCCGCTGCCCCGCGATCTCTACGACCGTATGGTGGCAGCAAAGAATTTCCAAAGTGGGCTATTTATGCTGCGTCAAGTGGAATTCTCGTTATTCGACATGCGAATTCATGCCGAACTCGCCAATTTATCAAGCGAAAACCCAGAGCAGGCCGGCATAGCCATTGCCAAGGTACTTGCCGAGGTGCGCGACGAAGTCGCAGTTATTCAGCCGCCGGCATTTAACCGCTTTGCCCAGAGCTTCTCCCATATCTTTGCCGGGGGCTATGCGGCGGGCTATTACAGCTACAAGTGGGCCGAGGTGCTCTCGGCAGATGCCTATGCCGCCTTTGAAGAGGCCGGGCCCAGTCAGTACAGCATCGTGGGCGAAAAGTTCTGGCGTGAAATCTTGTCCCGCGGGGGATCACGTCCAGCAATGGAATCGTTTCAGGCCTTTCGTGGCCGCCCTCCAAAGCCCGATGCCCTGCTCCGGCACAACGGCCTGGCCCAGGCCGCCTAGCCCCGAGGCAGCACCGTGTCCGGTGGGGGTAGCCTTGGCCTGAAGATCGCCAGCTGGAATGTCAATTCGCTGCGAGTGCGGTTGCCGCACCTGCAGCGCTGGCTTGCTGCCGAGCAGCCCGATCTCGTAGGGCTGCAGGAAACCAAGACCACCGATGACAAGTTTCCCGCAGAGGCGCTGCATGCCTCGGGCTATCGATCGGTCTTCGCGGGGCAGCCTACCTACAACGGCGTGGCGATTCTTATCCGTGATGCGCAGTTTGAGGAGGCTGTCGACTGGTCGGCCCAAGACCCCCGTTTGCCTGACGACCAGAAGCGGCTTATTGCTGCCACGGTCACGCCCAAAGGCACGACCACCCGTCTGCGATTCATGAATGTCTACGTGCCCAATGGCTCCGAGGTGGGCTGTGAGAAGTACGACTACAAGCTGCGCTGGCTTGATGCCCTTAAGACCCGTATCAACAAGGAGATTGCAAGCCAGACACAGCTTGCCCTGGTGGGAGACTTCAATATTGCCCCCGAGGACCGCGACGTCCACGACCCGCAGGCCTGGCACGAAAAGATACTCTGCTCCACCCCGGAGAGGCGCGCCTTCGCAGCGCTGCTGGCCGCAGGGCTTACCGATAGCTTTCGGCAGCACTGCACCGAGCCGGGCTATTTTTCCTGGTGGGATTATCGCCAGGCGGGCTTTCGTCGCGGGCTGGGGCTGCGTATCGACCACGTGCTTTT
>VGHK01000081.1 GCA_016868305.1 Betaproteobacteria bacterium
TGGTCGAGTCCGGTATTGATACCTCGGCCTGCCTGTCGAAAGGCTGCCTCTTGACCTTTGAAGCCCGGCGACTCTGATAGGTTCGCCAGCCATCGCCCCTGCAGCATCATGCCTGTTCGCAGAGGCAGTTCCATCCCCAGGGCAAGCCCTGTGGAGGTATCAGCAAGCCGCGCGTCTTGTCCGCTGGTCATATCAAGCACTGGCCCAAAGGAGAACTGTGGTCGCAGCCAGAGGGGCTGGAAGGCGGCTTCGGGCCTTTCTTGGCTAGGCCTGAGATCTTTCGGGGGCCGAAAGACAAGGGCCTCTTGAAGATCACAACGGCCTCTGCGTGCGCGAAAAATAGCGATGCATAGGCCTGAGGTTTCTACAGCCAGAATGGGCTGGCCGAGATGGGTTAGGGTAATAAGGACCCGCTGCTCCGAAGTACCCGCAATTTTCAACCAGGCTGCAAGAGCGGCACCTAGCGCATCCATACGATTTTTTCGGTAGGCAACCGGCTCTGCCCAGATCCGCCAAGACACTGTCTGCTGACCTGGGGGTTTGCTTTCAATGGCGCCAGCCTGCGCGCCGATACTGCTATTTGGTTCGACCCGAATTTCCGAAAAGCCATGATCTCGAAAGGTCTCGGCAATCGCCGCTCTGTCTCTTGCCGCCATCGTTTGGGGGCTGTATGCGGTGTCATGGGTCAGGCTGCCTAGCTCCCAGCTTTGGCTCGGGCCCCCTGCCTCGGGGCGCATTGCCCTGCGCATCGACTTCCCATCGAGATCGATGTTTAAGGACCATATGATGTTGCCCGAGCCAAACGTAATATAGGGCTGCCAGTCGGGAAGCGCGGACCATCGTGGCAGGGCATAGCGAATCGCGGTGCGTGTCTTTAGGCTGTCATGGTCGGCCAGCAGATGCAGGTTCTCGGTAATGCGCAGTGCTATTGCGCCGAACGCGCCGGAAAGTGCATCGGAGGCATTTGACGCTCCGTAGCCCAGGTGCGCCTCGATAGGGCCGAGTTCAAACGTGCCGACCAGATACTGATGGCGAAAGGCCGATCGGCTGTTGCTCAGGTCGTTGATGCCTACTGCAAGCCGCCCGTGAAGTGGAAGGTGTGGCATGGGCAGTTGGTATTTCAGGCCCACCATTTGATCGCTGGTACCGGCCTGCCCTGGGAATCGCACCCCTTGCACGAGCCTGCCGTGCACCTCCAGCCCAGGGAATAGGCCTAGGCCCACCGTCAGGCTGCGGCCTTTGGGGTCGGGGTTGTCTGTCTGACCCCACTCGGTAATCGACCGGCTGTAACCGATGGACAACTGGCCGGGTGGCAAGACGTCTGCCGAGGGGGTTGCGATAACTGCGGTTGGGGGTTGCGCGTGCGTTGCGTCTATTGGTAAAAAAGAAGCGACAAAAACGCCAAACCCAGCCAAGAATAGACTGGCTAGATTTCCAGTCAACGGACTGGCCGAAGGCCTAAAAAGGCCTAAATTGACTGTTCTCATTCAAGTATCATACGAAGATTCTGATTTCTCTCAGTCAAACGGTCTTCTCTTGGCGAGAGACTGTTGCTCATGTTGTGTTCGGTAAAGGGCCGTTCTTGAGGAAACATACTTTCTTCCCGCTGGTTTTGTTGGTTATTGTTTCCCTCCTTCCTGCGAGCGGCGCGTTGGCTCAGGCGGGCCTGGGCCTGGGTGCGGGGGCGGGGCTCGACTTTCGGTCGCTGTTACAGGGACTGCCCGCTGCTGCCAGCGGATCAACGGCTAGCGCAGCGGAACAAGCTGAGCAAGTCGACCAGAGCGGGGCCTTTCGTGTTGTCCCTCGCGCGGTACGTCCGTTTACCAACAACGAGTTTCAGCGGTTTATTCAAAACACGATTGGGGAGTCGCTGCCGATTTACGGCCAGGAACTGTTTGAATTGGGCGAAATGGACTCTATCCAAGGTTCCCGAGACCAGCGCCCCGCGGGCAACCTTTTGAGTGAGGACCAAAACCCCTCCCAAAACCCCTTTGGACCCATTGCTGCCACCCCTGTCTCTGGTGACTACCTCATCGGCCCGGGCGATGAGATCATTGTGAAGGTCTTCTCCCCAACCTTCGACCTTGATCAGCGCCTGGTGGTTGGGCGCGACGGCATTGTGGTGATCCCGAAGGTGGGTCCGGTGCAGATTGCAGGGGTACGGGCAAGTGAACTTGAACGGCGGCTGAAGTCGGTGCTTTCTAGAACGCTTTCCGACTTTAATGTCTATGCCACCGTGGGGCGTCTGCGGGGTATTGATGTCTACATTGTTGGCCAGGCGCGTAACCCGGGGCGCTACACGGTAAGCTCTATGAGCACGGCAATTAGCGCCTTGTTTGCAACGGGCGGGCCGAGCAGTTTCGGTAGCTTTCGCGCTATTGAAATCGTTCGCTCTGGTAAGGTGGTCGCTACGATCGACCTCTACACCTTTATGTCGGGCCGAAGTGGCCCCCATGACATGCGTCTTGTGCAGGGCGATGTCCTGCACATTCCACCGGTTGGGCGTCAGGTGGCCTTGCTCGGTGCACTGCAAAAGCCAGCGGTCTACGAGCTAGCCCCTGGCTCAAAAGTTACCACTCTTGATGATCTTCTTGCGCTTTCTGGGGGCCTTCCGGTAACCACCAATCCTCTCGATATCATCTGGGAACGAGCCGATCCCCAGCGGGCCAGACCGTTGTCTGCGCAGCGTTTTGCCTTAGACGATGCCGGACGCCGTCAGCCCCTGCGCGATGGCGACATTCTGCGCTTTTTCCCAATCAAGCCGGCCTTCACTAATGCGATTGTCTTGCGACTGCTTGATCAGCCGCCGGTACGCGTACCGATATCTCCCGGAGACCGCATCCGCGATGTCATTCCCAGCCCGGAGGCGTTGCTGACGCCTTCGTTTTTTCTGCGGCGTTATGGGCCGGCTTCCGGCCTTGATTCTCCCTTGGGAACAGGGGCTGGGGCTGCAAAGGATGCTGTTTCGCGCGTCGGAGAGGCGGCCAGCCCGCAGGAGCGAAAATGTCTTGATATGGGCTTTCGCCCTCGCACGCGCGAGTTTCGAGACTGTCAGTTGCAGCTATCCACTGCAGAAGCCCAGGCTCCGCAACCCGCCGCGACTTTACGCGCTGCCCAGCCCCAACTGACTGCGCTAGAGCAGGCCGCTATGGCCAGCCGTCGTGCCCGTGCAGAGCAGGACAACAGCTATCAACGCCTGCGGGATAGACTGCGCGCCGATGAGATTAACTGGGAGCAGGCGTTTATAGAGCGCATGGCACCGGGGGCTCTGGCCCCGCAACTCATCAACTTTAACCTCGAGCAGGCGGTGGTTAAAGGCAGTTCGATTGCTAACGTTGAACTCCAGCCCGGCGATGTTATTAACGTGCTGCGCCGCAAAGACGTGAAAGGGCCTGGGCTTCAGTCTACGAGGCTTGTTCGTCTGCAGGGCGAAGTTGCCGCTCCGGGCATCTATCAGATCACGCCGGGCGAGTCGCTTGCGCAGTTGGTGGCTCGTGCAGGCGGTGCTACTGCCCAGGCCTATCTCTTTGGAACCGTTCTGCGACGCGACAGCGTGCTGGCGCAACAGCGCGAAAACCTTCAGCAACTCGTGCGCCAGCTGGAATCCCGCCTAAATGCCGAGCAGCCTACGGTGGTAAGCGGGGGGTCTTCAGAAATGGTTGCCGCCCAGCAGCTTTTGTTCCAGCGTAACCAGGATTTTAAACGTCAGGCGATTGACCGTCTTCGCAATATTGAACCTACAGGACGTGTTGCCCTTGAGATGGACCCGTTGTTTACCCGGCTGCCGAATATTATTCTTGAGGATGGTGACGACATTCTCGTGCCTTCTGTTCCATCGAGTATTCAGGTGGCCGGAGCCGTGGTAAACGAGAACGCCTTGCGGTTCCGGGAGGGGCGTACGCTTAAGGACGTGGTTCAGGTGGCGGGCGCGCTACCGTCGGCCGACCTTGATCGTGCCTTTATCCTTCGGGCGGATGGCTCGGCGGTACTTCCGCAGGTGGAGTCCGGTGAATGGTTTGCGCGACGCACGATGAGCAGGTGGTTTATGCAGGACCCTGTGCAAGACGT
>VGHK01000082.1 GCA_016868305.1 Betaproteobacteria bacterium
GAGATACCCTGCGCTGCTGCCCTGTTCAAAGACGACGCCGTTCAGGAACCGCACCTCATCCACATTCTCTAGCAACAGCTTGCCGCCATTACGCAAGACGACCTGATCGGAGAAGGTCACGATGCGCTTATTGGAGATACGAATATCGCCATCCACATAGACTCGCTCGCCAAAGGTAACCTCATCTGCGGCAGAGACGACAATCTCTGAACCGCCCGATAAGGAGAGGTAGATATCCCCCTCGGCTGCACTTGCCGAAATTCTTCCCCCGGCTACAAACGGCGTGGCCGCTGAACCCCCCGCCGTATTGAAGATCTTGACAAGGTCTGAACGCAACGACTGAAGCTGCGACTGGGTAATCACAGACGGTAACAAGGAGGCATTGGGTTGGCCTGCCTCTCCCTGAGACGAACCACCGGTAAGCGCGGGCAGGAGATCCTGCGTGACCGATGAGCGACCCTCAAAAAGGGCAACCCTTGGGGGGGTGCCCTGGGCCACAATCGAACGGCCTGAATTCCCCAGCACCGAACCCTGGCCGCCCATCAATACCACCCAGTCGCCATTGGCGGAATAGTTACGGATGCCTTGCGACCCCACCTGCAGCGATGCTACCCCCGACAGTACGACATCACCGCTCTCAATATTGATCGCAGAAACCGAAGCGGCATCCACAAGAAGGCGATCCACCCCAAACCCACCGATACCAGACTTGGCCGCCATATCGACAGCGCCCTCTGTCTGCACCTGCGCAGAAGCCGTTGCCGTGGACTTCGGCAGGATCTTGCCGGCAGAGAGCAGTCCGATATCGCCATTTACCGCCTGCACCCGGGTGATCGTCATGTCGCCCGACGACGCGACCAAAACACTGCCATCTATGGCCGCCACTACAGAAGAACCATCGGCCATGGTGAGTCGACCTTGAACGGCAAGAGTGACCGATGCCTCTTTACCCAGAGTCTGGACCCCTGCTGTACCAATAGTGACATCACCGGTCTGCCAGATAGCAACTTCACCTTGCTGGCTCACCGCCGACAGCTGGCTCGCGCGCGTGGCAAGTGAGTCTGCCTGATTACCAATCTGGCCCTTGGCACGAATCGAGACGGCCCCACCTGTCAGTGACGAAGACTTTCCAGCATAGAGCCCACCTTCGGACACATCAATACTGGCAGAGCCCACGACTGCAGCCATAGAGGAGGCGAGCGCGAGATCGCCGCTTGTCTGCACATAGTTGAGCGCATCCCCCACCTTCAGCAGCTGGAGTGTGGTGCCTGATGCACTCGATGCCGGTGACGCCACCCGAACAAACACATCGCCCTGGGTCGCTTCAAGCGACAAGCTTGACGCCTCAACCACCGCCACACGGGAGGAGGACCCCAGGTCTTGCTGCGCACGCAGAGAAACACTATCGGCCCGCAGGGCCGTACCCTGACCGAAGATCAGGTTGCCGCCCGACGAGGCAAGACCAATGCGGCTTCCCGAGAGTACAAGACCATCCGCCAGAAGAAGGTCGCCCGTCGCGTTGACCTGAAGGACCCCGTTGGGTTTTGCCGTGGCGGCAAGAATCTCTGAGTTACCAGAGAGATTGAGATAGATATCGCCCTCAGCGGCAGTGGCATGGACTTTTCCGCCCACAGCGAAAGGAGATGCTGCAGAACCGACGCCCTTACGAATATTGAGGTCGGCGCTCCCTAGGCTCACCACTGTCTGCACTTCTGAGGCCGCCGGCAGAACCAACTCGGTGGCATTGACGGTGAGATGTTCTAGGTTGAGGTTTAGCGAGGTAAAGCCCTCGGCCTGCAAGAATCCCACCGTATCGCCCGTCACCGACAAGGCGCCTCGGGTCTGCCCCAGCGCTGCAGGGGTCAGCCGCAGAGCATCGACCCCGGTAATCCGCATGGCGTCATTACCGCCAGTGAAGATACCTGCCTTAAAGGTCACGGTGGTATCAGGGTTGTCGCCCGTGATGTCGAGATACCCTGCGCTGCTGCCCTGTTCAAAGACGACGCCGTTCAGGAACCGCACCTCATCCACATTCTCTAGCAACAGCTTGCCGCCATTACGCAAGACGACCTGATCGGAGAAGGTCACGATGCGCGTGTTCGATATAAGAATATCGCCATCCACATAGACCCGCTCGCCAAAGGTGACCTCATCTGCGGCAGAGACGACAATGCCTTCCAGATCTTCAATCGCAGTCACGCTCAGGCTAAATCCGCTCGCCACCCCTTCGAGATCGCCCAGGCTAGAGCGGGCCGCGGTGAGTTGGTCGTTGACCTTATAACCACCGCCGGTGGACTTCATAGTCACCTCGGTGACGCGACCGCCAGATACCGTAATGTCAGCCGTCGCACCCGCCCCCGAACCATCGAGCAGCTGCACGTTCCGGTAGGTACCGTTCGTGTAGCCAGACCCAGCCGATGCGATGGACGTACTGCCCACACCATCGCCCACGCGCCCATTGACCGCGATGTCTGCGCTTGACGCGAGGGTGAGAACATCACGCTGGCCCGCATTGGCATCAACACTGCCGTTCGCCCGGCCTGTCACAGTGATGTTCGACGCCACACCCGTGGTGGCGAGCGATACCGCGCCGACCACCTTAATAGAGTCGTCAATAAACACCGAGTCGGACATATTAAGCGTCGTACCTGGGTCGAAGACCGTGGTGTTGCCTGGGCCAAAGATCTCAAGCCGTTTGCCTGTGACCGCACCTGCCACCTGAATCCTTCCGCCCTCACCGGACGACTCGATTACCAGCGGCACCGGGAGGCTGAGACTACCGCCACTGCCACCCATCGCAATCGGGTTTGATCCGCCGCCCGATCCCAACACCAGCGCAGGAAGGGTCGACGGCAGGGTGCTGAGATCTAACGAAATGCCACCACCGGCACCTCCCAGAGAAATGGGCGTCGTGGCATCGGCCGGTACAAGTTTTAGGCCAACGCCGTCAGGCAGATTGCTGACAGCCGCTGCGAGATCCACGGGTTGTCCTGCCTCCATCGGCGGGGCCGCCATGACGATCTGCACACCAGCGGCCTTCAGACGCGAAACTTCTGTCAAATTCTCCACGAAGGCACCCGAATTATTCGCGGCCGGAACCCAAGTAAATATCGAACCCTGAAGCGACAACAGCTCCGTGACTTTCAGGGTCACAGACTTGGCACGAATCGGCGTCTCAATAGAAAGGCGAGCTGCGTTAATAACGACCTCAGTATTCTTACCAAGATCTGCGATCTCCTGATCTGGAAGGTTCACCAAGCGTATGGAATCGCCAGTAATCGTGAGCCGACCAAGGGTCTCATCCCAGAGCACTTCCTCGACCCCGTTGATGAGGCGAATACGGTCCACGAGGTTTCCTGGGGAAACACGGCCAATCGCCACCTCATTCTTATTGGTCGTGCGCTCCGCCTGCTTGAGTCGCAGGGTAAGCCTGTCATCGACCAACTGACTACCCTGCCAAGCGCCGTTATTAAAGACCAACGAGGAAGAGTCCAATAGTGAAAGAGTACGCAACGAACCATCTTCTGAGGTGGTGTTACTCATGTCCATGATGATGCGATCGGCTCCATCGGTAGCCCGCACGATCAATGGAGAATCCCCCAATCGTGCAACCGTCAGCTCGTCGGCGAGCGTTCCGAGCCGAAGCTCCGACAACTCGCTGCGGGAAAGACGTATGCCGTTGTTGGTTGGGCCAGCGAAGATTTCAAAGGTGCCGCCGTTGTAAGAGGCCTTCATGGCTGAAGGCTGCTCCACTACGAGGTCTAACCGTTTCACGGAAGTGTTTAAGCCATCGGAGACGGTAAAGACCAAGGGTCCTTTGATTCCTGTAGTACCCGGAACAAAGAACACGTTTTCCGATTGCGACAAGAACTGCGAGATATTCTGAATATCACCC
>VGHK01000083.1 GCA_016868305.1 Betaproteobacteria bacterium
CGCTTGGTAGACCTGCAAGACGAAATCGGCGCCCAATAGGCGCTATCTATGGTTCTTTTGAGGCCTGTGGATAACCATGGTAAACCGTGGCAAAAGAGCCACAAAAAATCACATAAAACACGCTTTTGTCGCGGTATTTGTTCGGTTTTCTGTTCGGAGAAGCGCGGTTGCTGTGGATATCTCGCTATTGCAGCAAATCGAATGAAACGTCTACTTTGTTTGGTTTTAAAAGATGAGTTCACTAAGACATTTGAAGTTTATGCATGTCAGTGAATCTGCTCCCTTGCACTTGTTAATGAGGAGTAGACCAAATGAACCACTAACGCTTTGTACTCAAGAGTCTCGATAAATCCTTTGGTTCCGCCCCTCTTACAGATGGGTGCGCATGGACCACAGTTCAGGGAACATGACGGTGTCCAGCATCTTGCGAAGATAGGTCACGCCATGTGTACCGCCTGTGCCGCGCTTGAAACCGATCACACGCTCGACGGTCGTGACATGCCGGAAGCGCCATAAACGGAAGGCGTCTTCCAAATCGGTGAGCTCTTCACCGAGTTGATACAAATCCCACTGCTCGCCCGACGCACGGTACACCCCCAGCCACGCCTCCTCCACCTCAGGCCGAGCTCGATAGGGCTCGTGCCAGTTCCTCTGAAGTACCGAAGCCGGCAGGGTCCAGCCGCGCCGTCCCAACAGCCGCAGACACTCATCGTAGAGTGAAGGAGCGTTGTAGGCCTGTTGAACATACGCGTAAAGATCGGGGCGATATTCATGCGGCTTGAGCATGACCGGGTTTTTATTGCCCATGACGAACTCAATGCAGCGATATTGCCAACTCTGAAAGCCACTGGATTGGGCCAGATAGGGCCGAATGGCACTGTATTCGGGCGGGGTCATGGTGGCCAATACATCCCAGGCGTGGACCAGCTGCTCCATGATCCTGCTCACCCGGGCGAGCTTCTTGAAGGCCTCGGGCAAGCGGTCGGCTGCGATGTCGGCTACTGCACTGCGCAGTTCGTACAGCATCAACTTCATCCACAACTCGCTGGTTTGGTGCTGAACGATAAACAGCATTTCATTGTGCTCAGGCGAGAGCGGGTGCTGGGCATTGAGAATGGCGTCGAGGTGCAAATAGTCGCCATAGCTCATGCGCGAGGCAACGTCGAGTTCGGCCTCACTTGTTGGGGAAGCCGCACTTAAGGCAGGCCGCTTGACAGCGCCCGTGGCGTCGTGATGAAAGGGGCAGTCGCTCATGGGAACCTCCACTCAGGTGACCGCGTGTTGACGAGCATAGCGGGCCTCGCGCCAGACGCCGCTTGCAACAACGGCGTGCAGGCGGTCGACTGCATGCCAGACATCCTCATGGGACAGATACAAGGGACAAAAGCCAAATCGCAGGATGTCGGGGTAGGCTTGACCGTCTCCGGCCCGAAAGTCGCCAATCACACCCCGATCGATCAGGGCCTGAACGATGGCGTAGGCGCCCTCTGAGGTACTCAGGCTTACCTGGGAACCACGCCGGCTGCTTTCGACGGGCGTGAGGACCTCAAAGCCGTGACCCTGCAGGCGCTCATGGATCAACTGCATAAACAGATCCGTCAGGGAGAGGGACTTGGACCGCAGGGCCGACATCCCACCCAGGGGCATCGCGGCGAGGAAGGTATCCAGACCGGCATCCAGGGCCACCAGGCTGAGAATCGGCTGAGTTCCACACTGGTACCGTCCGATGCCAGGCGCCGGGCGGTAGTCGGGCGTGAAGCGAAACGGCGCCTCGTGCCCCCACCAGCCCGACAAGGGCTGCCAACACCGGTCAGTGTGCCGGGGATGTACCCAGACAAAGGCCGGCGCGCCGGGGCCACCATTGAGGTACTTATAGCCGCAGCCCACCGCAAAATCAGCATCAGCCTCGTGCAGATCGACCGGCACGGCCCCAGCGCTGTGCGCCAAATCCCAGACGCACAGAGCCCCCTGCGCGTGAGCCCGGGCGGTCCACTGCGCCATGTCGTGCATCGAGCCGGTGCGGTAATTGACATGCGTGAGCATGAGCACGGCCACCTGGTCGTCCAGGGCGTGATCGAGCTCATCGGATTCGACCAAACGAAGAACAAGGCCGCGCTCGGCGCACAGCGACTGGGCGATGTAGAGATCCGTCGGGAAGTTGCTGCGTTCGCTCAGCATCACCTTTTTTTCGGGCGCGCCTTCGGTGCTGATCTGTAAGGCCGCCCAAAGCGCCTTGTAGAGGTTGATCGAAGTGCTGTCGACCGCCAACACCTCGCCTGGCTCAGCGCCAATGAGGCCGGCGATCTTGTCGCCCACCCGACGGGGCAATTCGAACCAGCCGGCGCTATTCCAGCTCTTGATGAGATCACGGCCCCAATGCAGCCGGATCGTCTCTTCGATACGCTGGGCGGTGGCGCGGGGCAAGGCGCCCAGGGAGTTGCCGTCGAGGTAAATCAAACCGGGCGCAAGTTCAAAGAGCTTGCGCAGCACGCACAGGGGATCGTTTTGGTCGAGGGCCTGACAGGCGGCCAAGGTCATGGAGGATTTCATCTTGGGAATAAAAAATCAGAGGCAGCGCAAAACAGCGCGTACTGGACTGGCATCGGCCCGCATCCAGCGCAAAGGCAAGGCGATCAGTTCATAGTCGCCTTCGGGCACATCGTCGAGATACAAGTTTTCCAGCACCCGCAAATCGCGTCGCCGTAGCGCTTGGTGACTGGGCAGATCCTTGCTGTCAACCGGGTCGACGCTGGCGCTGTCAAGACCGACCAACAACACACCGCGATCGGCCAGCTCTTCGATTAGCGTGGCCTCGAGCGCGCGAAACCTCGGATCGAATCGCTGGAGAGGAAAACAGGGGTAGGTTCGAATCAGCACACGGGGGGGCAGCCGGTCCAGTGCATGCGCGAGGTCGGACAAACCAACCAGCGCCTGGCCGTGCAGCGCATGAATGACCCTGCACGGCCCGATGTACGGCTCCAGTGGGAGTTCCCCCACTGCCCTACCACCGGGGTCGTAATGCAGGGGGCCATCGGCATGCGCGCCCACATGGCCCGACAGAGTCACTGCTGCCACATTGACCGGGCTGCCCCGGCTTATTTGCCAACTCCATTGCTGAGCGTAGGAGGTATCGCCCTCAAAAACCGGCGACCCTGGTTCGACGGGCGGAGAAATATCCCAAAGTTTTTGCATGCGGCTAAATTAGCATCGCCGGCAGGGCCGTGGTGTCGGTTATTTCCAACAGAGGTTCCGATCCAAGCCCAGGCGCTGCATAAAAACACAATCATCGACCTCAAGTGCCCCTCACCGAGCCCCCTGAAATAGAGGGCCGTAACCGGCGCAAAATACGAATATGCTCGACCGCGTTTTTATGCTCGGCGCCACCGGAACCATCGGCCGAGCCACGGTGCGCGCTCTTCGGCGCCGCGGTCATGAGGTGGTCTGTATGCTGCGGCCGGCCTCTTCGGGCCGAGACGATCGTGAGGCGCCGTGGGCGGCTTGGTCTTAGAAGCGCAGGGTGACTACCAATGGATGTGGTGGGCAGACATTGCTTTGTCTGCCATGGCAGCCCTGATTAACTTGCCCATCAAAGAAGCGCCTATTGTGAAATTACAAGCAGCTTGAAGCTTCAACGCTGCGGCATGTCTTTCACAGAAAAGCCTAGGCTGATGGTGGCGTCTTCTGGAATAGGCGGCATGGTGCTGTGCCAGCGCTCCCATTC
>VGHK01000084.1 GCA_016868305.1 Betaproteobacteria bacterium
GCAAAAAGGTTGCGGTCTATGGCTGCCGGTCGTTGCCTGCCAATACTGATCTTTTCGGGTCGCACGGCAACGGCCACCGGCATGGCTAAAGACCCACTGACCCCATAGCCCACCTGTACCTCGCCAAGTGCCGTGGTCACGGCGCAGCGGTCTGCGGCATCCAGGCTGAGCTGGCCTTCTAGCAGGTTCACATTGCCGATGAAATCGGCCACAAATCGGTTGCTGGGGAATTCGTAGATCTCCTGTGGGGTTCCCACCTGCAGCACCCGGCCTTTGCTCATCACCGCGATGCGGTTGGCCATAGTCATGGCCTCTTCCTGGTCATGGGTCACCATGACACAGGTGACCCCAACATTTTCGATGATGTTCACAAGCTCAAACTGGGTCTGCTCGCGAAGCTTTTTATCCAGTGCGCCCAAGGGCTCATCGAGCAGCAAGAGCCTTGGACGCTTGGCCAGACTGCGGGCGAGGGCGACACGCTGCTGCTGGCCACCGGACAACTGGTGGGGCTTGCGATTTGCAAAGGCGGACAGCTGCACCAAGGCAAGCATTTCATCGGTGCGCTTCTGAATCTCGGCCCTGGGCAGGCCCTCGCGCATCAGCCCAAAGGCAACATTGTCCCAGGTACTGAGATGTGGGAAAAGCGCATAGCTCTGGAACATCATATTGACAGGGCGTTCGTAAGGAGGCAGGCTCGTTACGTCTTGCCCCCCCAGGAATATGCGGCCCGACGAAGGGGCCTCAAAACCTGCCAGCATGCGCAAAAGAGTGGACTTTCCGCAGCCCGAACTTCCCAGCAAGGCAAAGATCTCTCCCTTGCCAATCGACAGAGAAACATCATCGACAGCGACAACCTCTGCGAATCGCTTTACCAGGTTCTCGGCAACAAGGTAGCCCTCTTGCCCGTTTGTCTCAGCCATGAATTTACCAAACCCATAATAAACGCAAAGGGCTGTTTATACCGCGGTACAAACAGCCCTCAGGCGACATCGCCTAAAAACGTACCGAAATCACCGGCCCTTTTTCAATGTGTTGTAGGCGCTTGCCATAGCCTCACGCGCCTCATTGGTAAAGCTGCCAGGAGGAATCATTTTCGCCATGTAGTTAGACTCTACAAAGATGGTCTTGTTATTGGCGATATCGGGATCTACTAGGCCAATGGCAGCCTTGTTGCCGGTAGGATAACCGACCTCGTTTGCCATCGCGGCGGCGTTTTCCGGCCGAAGAAAGAAATTGATAAAGGCCATAGCATTATTGGGATGCTTGGCGTCCTTGGTCACCGCCATATTGTCAAAAAAGATAAGGGCCCCCGTACTTGGCAGTAAGGCCTCAATGACATCCTTGCCGCCATTTTCTTTCACACGGGCTGCCGCCTGGTTGATATCTCCTGACCATCCGATTACGGCGCAGGCCTTTCCACCCGCAATGTCATCGATCATGGTGGCGCTAAACATGCGCACATCCTTGCGCACCTTCAGCATCATGTCGACTGCCGCCCGATAGTCTGCAGGGTCGTTGGAATAGGCGTCCTTGCCGATATAGTGAAGGGCAACAGGCAGAATTTCACTCGGTGAGTCGAGATAGGCAATCCCGCAAGACCGCAGCCTGCTGGTGTACTCCGGCTTGAACACCAGGTCCCAGGCGTTCTCGGGCATGGGCATGCCGGCTAAGGCCTTCTCAACCTTGGTCTTGTTAATTCCCACCGTTGTAAAGCCCCATCCCCACGGGACAAGGTGGGCATTGTTCGGGTCTACCTTGGTTAGGGTGGCCATGACGGCAGGGTCAAGATTGGCCAAATTGGGGATCCGATCTTTTTTAAGCGACTGGAAGAATCCCGCGTCTATCTGCATCTTGGCAAAGACCGCCCCGGGAACAACGATGTCATAACCACTATTGCCTGCCACCAGTTTGGCATGCAATGCCTCGTTGGTCTCAAAGGTGTCGTAGTTCACCTTGATGCCAAATTCCTTTTCGAAGGCGGCAATCATGCCTTCGGGAACATAGTCTGGCCAGTTATAGATGTTCAAAACCTTGGTGTCATCAAGCACGGCACTCGGCCCGGCAGGCGCCGACACCGCAGCCTCCTCTTTTTTGCCACAGGCGACCAATATGAAGGCAGACATTGCCACTACCAACAGGGTGTTTCTCATGTGCCCACTCCGAATAAAGTTTGCGATCAACCCAAATTAAAGGGTCACCGGCCAGTGCGAGCGCCAGCGACAACATAGATTTCAGCTTCCGACACTTAGAATTCGCCTGCCCACGGGAAGTTCCTCTGGCCAGGCGAATAGAAGAGGTGGTGCCCCGTGACGGACTCGAACCGCCGACCCCCTGATTACAAATCAGGTGCACTACCAACTGTGCTAACGAGGCAACGCGTAAATTCTACAGGAGCAGGCGCCGGTTTCTGGAGAGCGCAAGGGGCGGCAAGACGGACTGTCAAGACCCAGCAGAGTCCGCTGCTGAACAGAGAGAGGCTACTTAACCCGGCGAAGGGAGGGGCGAGGCGCACCACCTTGGGGATTGGAGGGCTGTGTCGGTGGGTCTGGTCGGTCATCGGGGGGCTCCTGCGATAAGGCGCCCGCCGGCGCGAGCCCCACCGAAGGTCGACGGTTGGCTTTGCCCCGGCCTGTCGGCTTCTTTGGGGAGCGCTTAGCCCCAACCAGGTTAAGGGTGGTCGGATCCTCGGTAGTCTGAACCTCGGCCAGTGGCTTGGGAACATCAAAGGCCATACCATGCCCTGTCTCTTTGGCATAGATAGCCACAATCTGAGATATTGGCACCCAGATGTCCTCTGCCAGCCCAGAGAATCGCGCGGTAAAGCTCACCTCGGTGTTGGTCAGTTGCAGGCGGTGGGTTGCCAGAGGGCTCACGTTGAGCACGATTTCGCCGTTGCGCACATGGGCTATGGGCACCCTCGTCTGGTCGTTGACCGACACGGCAATGTAAGGAGTAAACCCGTTGTCTGAGCACCACTCGTAGATGGCCCGAACCAGATAGGGCTTGGTGGAGCTCACTTCGGGAGGGGGCTCGATCGTCGGCATAGGGCCCCTAGCGCCGCATCACCTTTTCCGAAGGGGTGAGGGCATCGAAAAAGGCGGGCCGAGAGAAGATGCGCTCTGCATACTTAAGCACCGGGGCCGCTACCTTGGGCAGCTCAATGCCATAGTGCTCAAGGCGCCACAGAAGGGGCACCAGAGCCACATCAATCATGGAGAACTCTTCTCCAAACATGTGTTTCGACTTGGCCACGACGGGGGCAAGCTGGGAAAGGCTGTCGCGAACCGCAGCCCGCGCCTTATCGATTTTTTTGGCATCCTGCTTTTCAAGCGTCTCCACATGCACAAAAAGCTCTCGCTCGAAGTTCAACAGCATGAGGCGGGCCCGAGCCCTTTGCACCGGATCTGCTGGCATAAGCTGCGGGTGCGGGAACCGTTCATCAATATACTCATTGATGATGTTCGACTCATAGAGAATCAGGTCACGCTCAACCAGCACTGGCACCTGACCGTAGGGATTCATAACTGAAATGTCTTCGGGCTTGTTGAAAAGATCCACATCCCGAACCCGTGCCATATCGGAATCCATGAGGCCCTTTTCGAACAGCACAAACCGGCACCTCTGGCTAAAAGGGCAGGTGGTACCGGAATACAAAACCATCATGGCGTAAGACTCCTGTTGCAAGAAAAAGGGGTGAGAAGGCC
>VGHK01000085.1 GCA_016868305.1 Betaproteobacteria bacterium
TGACAGACCAGGCTAATGCGGTGATGCAGGCAGTTTCCTCTGGGGTCATTGCGCCATCAACAGGGGGAGAGTTGCTGACCGCTCTGGGGCAAGTGGCAAAGAATCGGGAAGCTGAAGAGTTGGTGCAAAGAATCGAGAGACTCGAGAGGGCCGCAACATGAGCCTTCAACAAAGACTGACCAAGCTAGAAACACAAACCCTTGAGGATCAGCCTGTAGTGATCTGGATAAATCCTGGCCAGACTCAGGAAGAGGCTCGTAACAAGGCGGGGGTGAAAGACAATCAAGCAGTCATCTTTGTGAGATGGCAGAATTAAATCTAGAAGTGTCTATTTGTAGACTTGTATAAGTGTTGAAACGGGTATCAGCCAAGGCGGCCACCTTGACCGAACCCTAACCACAGACCTAGTTGGAGGCTTAGTGGCTAAACAGAATTTTAAGGGCGTAATCGCTCTGATGACAGTAAAGGGAGGGGCGGGCAAAACCACCCTTTCTGCTTGTTTGGCAGCTGAACTTCACCGCCAGGGCAAGGCAATCACTTTGGTAGATGCTGACCCCCAGCAATCCCTCACCGCTTGGCATCAGAACGGGGAAGCCTTTGCCTCCATCCCGTTGATAGCCGAGGCCGATGAAACTGTGGCAACAAAGGCTAAAGAAGCCAGCAAAGACAGAATTGTCATTGTTGATACCGCAGGGTTTGCTAATCGAGCCCCTTTGACTTCATCCGAATCGTACTGGTCGATGTAAGCAGCCGTGCCACCGACCTTTGTGCGCCCCCATCTCGACTTGGGTTATTCCTTGGCAGGAGGGGCGAAGTTATCGCTCTACCACCTGGTGGTAATCTACGCGTAATGCCTAACTATTCCCCCTTGACACCCATGGACATAAAAACCTCTCCCCTGGCAATGTTGAACGACCCGTCGCTGCTCAAGACTGATGCGCTGATCAACGGCGAATGGGTGCAGGGCAGTGCCCGCTTCGATGTGCACGACCCGTCCACTGGCCTGAAGTTGGCCGACGTTGCCCTCATGGGCGAGAACGAAACCGAGGCGGCCGTTGCCGCAGCCAGCGACGCCTTGCCGGCGTGGCGCAGCAAGACGGCTAAAGAGCGCAGCATAATGCTTCGGAAGTGGTTCGACCTGTTGATAGCCAACCAGGACGATCTGGGCCGCCTGATCACCGCCGAGCAAGGCAAGCCCCTGACCGAGGCCAAAGGTGAGGTGGCCTACGGCGCGAGTTTCATTGAATGGTTCGCCGAAGAAGCCAAGCGCGTCAATGGAGAGACACTGCCCCAGTTCGATAACAACCGCCGCCTGCTGGTGCTCAAGCAGCCCATCGGCGTGTGCGCGGCTATTACACCCTGGAACTTCCCCCTGGCCATGATCACCCGCAAGGTAGCTCCGGCCCTGGCCGCAGGATGCCCAGTGGTCATCAAGCCGGCTGAACTGACACCACTGACGGCACTGGCCGTGGGTGAGTTGGCGCTTCGCGCCGGCATTCCGCGGGGCGTGCTCAACATCATCACCAGCGATGGCCCTGGCAGCATCAAGGTTGGCAAGGTACTCTGCGCGAGCGACGTGGTTCGCCACCTGTCATTCACCGGCTCCACCGAGGTCGGACGCATTCTCATGGCCCAATGTGCTCCTACGGTCAAGAAGATGTCGCTGGAGTTGGGAGGCAACGCGCCTTTCATCGTTTTCGACGACGCCGACATCGACAGCGCTGTAGAAGGCGCGTTTGCGAGCAAGTATCGCAACGCCGGCCAGACCTGCGTATGCTCCAACCGCCTCTATGTACAAGAAAGGGTGTACGACGAATTTGTCGACAAGTTCGCCGCGAAGGTCGCCTCCGCCAAGGTGGGCAACGGCTTTGAAGCTGGCGTAAACCAGGGGCCACTGATCGAGCCCGCCGCGGTGGAAAAGGTGCTGCGCCACGTGGAAGACGCCGTGACAAAGGGAGCTCGCGTGTTGACCGGCGGCAAGCGCCTGAGTGGCCAGTTCTTTGAACCCACGGTGGTGGCCGATGCCACCGCCGACATGCTCTGTGCCAGGGAAGAGACTTTCGGCCCCTTTGCCCCCGTGTTCAAGTTCAAGACCGAGCAGGAGGCCATCGACGCGGCGAACAACACCGAGTTCGGCCTAGCCAGCTACTTCTACAGCCGCGACGTGGGCCGCATCTTCCGCGTGAGCGAGGCGCTGGAGTACGGTATGGTGGGCATCAACGTGGGCATCTTAGCCACCGAACACGTACCCTTTGGCGGCTTGAAGCAGTCGGGCCTCGGCCGCGAGGGCTCGCACCACGGCATCGATGACTACGTGGAGATCAAATATCTCTGCTTAGGAGACATTCTTGGTTGAGCGCGTCAGTTTCAATGGCATGGAGTCTCTTACCTTACAGCTTGGCCTGTTGGGTCACCAGCTCACCAACCCGAGATAGAACTGAGAAAGCCTTGGCTCGCCGTCGGGAACTACCCCTTTGGTAGATACCCACAGGAGAACCTAAACCCGGGGGCCATCCTTTACCCCCCTATATAGGTATATATATAAGGGGCTGGGGTGAGCTGCCAGGGTGGGTAACTGCCCGCCCCCCAAGAAACAGGCCATACCCTGAAACCATTGACTTTGAGAAATGCCCCCTATACAAGCATCTGAACCCACCCTGCCACGACAAATCGCACAAGCCTCCCCACCAATCTCTTCAAAGAGGCCGAAGATCGCATCGCCTTGGCAGAGTGGGTTTTGAGTTTCAGTTGGCAGCGATATCATGAACAGATCATGACAACTCTCAAACTTGCCGGCCCCTTAGCCTGGGGCGCATTTCTTCTTCTTGCTGGGTGCGCCACACCTCAGGAGCGTGCCGCCCGCGCGTTCTGCGAAGCCGAAGGCGCAAACGACATTCCCCAGAAACTCGAGACCGTAAGGGTTTCGAGGCAGGTATATATGGGTGAGCGTATTGTCGGATCTCGTCAAAAATGTCGAACAGAGCAAAAAACCAATACTAAACGGGATGGGACCGTTGAGCGAATCGTAGAGACCATCTGTACAGAGGAACCCATAAAGCAGTCGTTCTACGCCCCTCGTCTTGTGGATGAAGTCGTAGACATTAATTCAGCATCACGTGCAAGCTTTGTCGAACGCTGTTTGCGCGACGCCCTCGCAAAGGGAATGTTCAGTCATCTTCTTTAGCAGATTGGCCTATTGGCATGGGGCCTGCAATTCGGATGAACTCGCCCCAGATGTCGAAGTTAGAACTTAGCGCCTCTTAGGCTCACTGGATGAGCCTGTGGACTCCAAGAACTGGTTGAC
>VGHK01000086.1 GCA_016868305.1 Betaproteobacteria bacterium
GGCAACAGACTCTTGCTTCTGATCGATTGCCGCATTCAGGAACATGGCCAAAATGGTTGGCGCAGGGCCATTAATGGTCATGCTCACTGAGGTGGCAGGATCGCAAAGGTCAAACCCGGAGTACAACACCTTGATGTCATCAAGGGTGGCAATAGACACGCCGGAGTTTCCTACCTTGCCGTAGATATCGGGGCGCACTCCTGGGTCTTGCCCGTACAACGTAACGGAATCAAACGCGGTGGATAGACGCTTGGCGGGCATTCCCTCAGACAAGAGCTTGAACCGCTTGTTCGTGCGAAAGGGATCTCCCTCGCCCGCGAACATTCGGGTAGGGTCTTCATCGTGACGCTTAAAGGGAAAGACACCGCCGGTGTACGGAAACTCCCCTGGCAGGTTTTCGAGCATGCGCCATTTTAAAAGGTCGCCATGGTCTGCAAACCGCGGCAGGCCAATGCGCGGCATCCGTGTTCCCGATAGGGTGTGAACGTACAAGGGGTGGGATTGCGAGCGGTCACGAATCTGAATGCAATAGACCTCTTCTCGATAGGCCTTGGCAGTATCGGGCCAGTCTGCAATAAGCTGACTTGCGACCGGATCTTGCAGGCTACGGCGGGCCGTGACTAAGGCACCAAAGTCGGTCTGCATGCCCTCGCGCCCTGCAATTGCCTGAGCAGAGAGGAGATGCTGGATTTCCCTGGCGATTACCGCCTGTTGCTCCGCATGACGATGCAGGCGACGAACCACCTCGGCAATCTCGGACAGGTAGCGGGACCTGGCAGCCGGAATAATGGCGTCGCGGGCGGTGGAGGCGCGGGTTGCCGTTGTAGGAAGCACACCAGCTTCGTGGGAAAGGCCCACCGAAGCCAGGCCGGAACGAACCGCTTGGTAGAGGGCTGTCACGCCATCATCATTGAAACGCGATGCCTGGGTGCCGAAGACCGGTAGCGCCTCGGGAGGCTCCGACCAGAGTTGTTTATTGCGCTGGAACTGCTTTGCGACGTCACGAAGGGCATCTTGTCCGCCACGCCTATCGAACTTGTTGATGGCAACAAAGTCTGCGAAATCGAGCATGTCGATTTTCTCGAGCTGGCTTGCGGCACCGAACTCGGGGGTCATGACGTAGAGAGTTTTATCCACGTAGGGCACGATAGCCGCATCACCCTGGCCAATTCCGGAGGTCTCAACGATCGCCAGATCGAATCCTGCAAGGCGGCAGCATTCCAGGGCCAGCGGCAAGGCCTTAGAGATCTCACTACCCGCATCGCGTGTGGCCATCGACCGCATGAAGATGCCGCCCGCGTTAATAGCATTCATGCGGATACGATCCCCGAGCAGGGCACCCATGGATTTTCGCCGTGATGGATCGATGGAAATGATGGCGATCTTTAAGGCATCGGACGTGTCAATACGGAACCGCAGCACCAGTTCATCGGTGAGCGATGACTTTCCCGCTCCCCCTGTGCCAGTGACACCCAGCACCGGCATAACCCGTTGCGCTGCCCTTTGACTCATAAGGCTGCGGTCAGAGGCGCTGAGCTGGCCGTTTTCGGCAAGGCTGATCAACTGGGCCAGACAATCTGCGCCGCCAGCCTGATAAGAAGACGCCCGCGATAGCTGGTCAATAAGAGAGGCTGCAGACTGAGACGAACGCTTCGCGTTACGGGCCCGGGCAATCATGTCGCCAATCATTCCCGCAAGACCCAGACGCTGGCCATCTTCAGGGCTATAAATACAGGCAACACCGTAGCGCATAAGATGGTCGCGCTCCGACGGCACGATGACTCCCCCACCGCCGCCAAACACTTGTATGTGACCGGCGCCCTGCTCGCGCAGAAGGTCGACCATAAACTGAAAGAACTCTACGTGACCACCCTGGTAACTTGACACTGCGATACCGTTCGCGTCTTCCTGCACAGCCGCGTTAACGATTTCGGAGACAGACCGGTTATGGCCAAGGTGCACTACCTCACAGCCCTGGTCTTGAAGAATGCGTCGAACGATACTGATGGAGGCATCGTGCCCGTCGAAAAGGGAGGCGGCAGTCACGAACCGCATAGGCGTCTCTGACTGCGACATCACCGGCAGAACACTCTGAATTGAGTGGTCAGTCATAGTCAAAAAAGAGTGCTAGCTAGCAGCAAAAGGGAGACGAATACACAGGAAGGGCGGTAGATACATACCTTGAAGGTATCACATGCCGGGGTCAATGAACAAACTAGTGTTCACCCTGCCCTTTACCGAACTGCCCTATGCGTGCCCAACTCAACTATCGCGCCAGACGGTGAAGCTTTGGGCATCCACTCTGCCAGCGTCAAAAGTATTCACCGGATCATGCGGGTCAAGGTATCCCAGGGAAACGCCACAGACCAGAGACTCTTGATCGGTTGCACCCACCTCTTCGCGTACCAGAGGAGCAAAGTCATTCCAAGCGGCCTGAGGGCAGGTATGAAGGCCGCGCGCCCGTGCCGCGATCATGATGCACTGCAGAAACATACCGTAATCAACCAGGGATCCCGCGGCCAGAGCTCGGTCAACAGTGCAGATCAGGCCAACCGGCGCCCCAAAGAAACGATAGTTCTTCTGGTGCTGCTGGTGCATCTTGTCCTTGTCCCCCTTTCCTATTCCCAGCAGGCCGTACAAACCCCAGCCATTTTCCCTTCGGCGTTCAAGATAGACCGGTGGCCACTGTAATGGGTAGTAGTCATAGTCGCGAGGAAAGTCTTTCGCCCGCTCAGGGTCACGATAGACCAGATCGTGCGCCGCACAAACACGCGCCACCAGTCGGTCGCGGGCTGCGCCTTGCAGCACATAGACCTTCCAGGGTTGCGTATTCACGCCTGAGGGAGCCCTGGTGGCAACCTGCAGGATCTCTTCAATCAGAGACCGGTCGACAGGATTCGGGAGAAACGCTCTTGCAGAAAATCGTGAGGTGATCGCGAGGTCTACGCTTTTGGGGTCTGAGATAACGGTGGCAACCTGAGAGGGATTCACTCGGGTGGGCATGAACCTTCCTTTCGCAAAAAAGAAGTGAATGGCGGGCCGGAATATACAGACCTCGCCTGAGCGGCTGCAGTCCTGCTACTGCACGGATATGGGAAGCGACCGCTTCTGGCCTAAGGGATCGATAGCGACATAAGTGAGAATGGCATCGGTCACCTTAACGATAATAGGATCTTCGGAGTGC
>VGHK01000087.1 GCA_016868305.1 Betaproteobacteria bacterium
CCCCGCCATCCTCAGTCGCCCCATTTCCCCTATCTCCCCCAGAAGACCTTGAATCGCTTAAACATCTTTCAATATCGTGGCAGCACCTTCAGCAAAACTGGGATTTGTTTCGCGGTTTTTTTTCCAGCGCCTGTCATCGGCTGATACCGGATCGATCTCTCGAACAAACGCTGGTGAACCTTGGTGAAGCCTGGCCTCAAGGCGAAACAAAGCCGACTAATGTTTAATACCCGCTACACTATCTGTTTTTCCTTTTTCTTATTCCTCATTTATGAAAATCGCTCAAGAAATTCGCACGGGCAATGTCTTTATGCTCGACGGCCAGCCCATGGTGGCGCTTAAGGCCGAATACAACAAGTCGGGCCGCAACGCGGCTGTGGTGAAGATGAAATACAAGAATCTGCTCTCGGGCTCGGGCTCGGAGTCTGTATTCAAAGCCGACGAAAAATTCGATGTGCTGGTGCTCGACCGCAAAGAGGTGAGCTATTCCTACTTTGCTGATCCCATGTATGTCTTTATGGATGCCGAATACAATCAGTACGAGGTTGAGGCCGAGAGCATGGGCGATGCTCTGAACTATATTGAAGATGGTATGGCCTGCGAGGTCGTCTTCTATGAGGGCCGGGCTATTTCAGTCGAAATGCCTACCAGTGTGGTACGTGAGGTGGCCTACACCGAGCCTGCCGTTAAGGGTGATACCTCGGGCAAGGTAATGAAGCCCGCACGCATTGCACCTACCAACTTCGAGGTTTCGGTGCCTGCTTTCGTGGAGATTGGCGACAAGATCGAAGTTGACACCCGTACGGGTGAGTACCGTAACCGCGTGAAGTGATACCTGCCCGCCTAGCGCAAGGTGCTGCTGCGCAAGGCAGGGTATTTTCGCGGTCTCTCGATAAGGCCCAAGGCAAGATGCGATGACACCCTCAGCGCCGATCGCAAGACAGTTTCTTTCCGAGGTGCAGGCTCTTCTCGGGCCCTCTGGCCTTCGCACTCTCCCTGAAGATACGCGGCCCTATGCTACCGACTGGCGGGGCCGATACTCTGGAAACCCGTTGGCGGTTGTCTTTCCGCGAAGCACCCTCGAGGTAGCGGGGGTGGTAAAGGCAGCAGACCAGTGCGGCGTTGCGATCATTCCCCAAGGGGGCAATACGGGGCTCACTGGCGCTACAGTGCCCGATGACTCGGGCGCACAGGTGATTCTCAACCTCTCGCGCATGAACCGGATTCGCGCCCGGGATGCTGAAAACAAGACCCTCACTGTTGAGGCGGGCGTTACCATGCAGGCGGCGCAAGAGGCGGCTGATGCCATGGGTCTTCTCTTTCCCTTAAGCCTGCCCTCACGCGGGACAGCCACGATTGGCGGCAATCTGGCCACCAATGCCGGAGGCACTGCAGTGCTGCGCTATGGCAATGCGCGTGCCCTGTGCCTGGGGCTGGAGGTCGTGACGGCGCAAGGTGATGTCTGGCATGGCCTGCGTGGGTTGCGCAAAGACAATACGGGCTACGACCTGCGCGACCTCTTTATTGGCAGTGAGGGCACGTTGGGCGTGATTACCGCAGCCGTGCTGGCGCTCATGCCTAAGCCCGCGGGCATCGCCACGGCCCTGGCCCGCGTGCCCAGCATGCAGGCTGCCCTGTCGCTGCTTGCCCGCGCGCAAGACCGTGCCGATGCCCAGTTAACCGGGTTTGAAATGATGACCCCCGCGGCGGTGGGCCTGGCTCTGGCTTATTACCCTGCGTTGGGGAAAGGTGTTGAAGGGCTTACGCGCAACCTGACGATGGGCGTGTCTGGGGAAGAAGCCGGTCCCGCGACACGTGTTGATGCCAATGCGTCGGATTCTCACCCGTTGATATTGTTGGAAGTCTCTAGCCCCGAATCAGAACAGGCGGGTAGAGAGCTGCTTGAAGGGCTTTTGTCGCAGGCTATAGAGGAGGGCCTTGTGGCGGATGCCCTGGTGGCCCAGTCGCTTTCCCAGTCGCGTAGCTTTTGGGACATGCGAGAACACATTACCTTAGCGGCATCAGAAGACGGGCCGCATATTAAGCACGACATCTCGCTGCCGATCTCTGCTATTCCTGTCTTCGTGCAAGAGACAGATGCCTTTCTGCAGGCGCAATGGCCAGGCGTACGCCTGATCAACTTTGGGCATCTGGGTGATGGCAACCTGCATTACAACGTGGCGCCACCGGTTGCAGCGTGGCTGGGCAATCCAAAGGTATTCATTTCCGGGGCGCAGCGCCCTGCCGAGCCCACAGCCTCCCTAACCCTCTCGACCGACCGTACTGCCCGGCATAAAGCCTACAAGGCCTTTCTTGATCAGCACGAAGAGGCCATTCGAACCGCCGTACACGATCGTGTGATGGCCTTGGGCGGGTCGATCAGTGCCGAGCATGGTCTGGGGCTGCTGCGACGCGATGAAGCCGCCTTTTATAAGAGCCCGGTCGAAATGAACCTGATGCGGGCAATAAAGCGGGCGCTCGACCCTAAGGGGATCATGAATCCAGGGAAGGTACTTTCGGCTATGGCCGGTGGCTAACACTAGGTGATTATCTCAAGCACCTCTTGCATCTGCTGTTCCCAGCCACTCCTGGTGATGCCAAAGTCGCGCTCAGTTGCGCTGCAGTCAAGCAGTGAGTTGAGGGGGCGGGCGGCCGGGGCGTTGTACTCGGCTGAGGTGATGGGTTGAATCTGTGTATCGGCGAGAATCTTCCAGGAAAGATCTGGCCGCAGGGCCCGGGCCTGGGCAATAAGCGCGCAGGCGAAGCCATGCCAGGTGGTATGGCCTGAGGCAGTCAGGTGGTAAAGGCGGCCTTGCCCATTTTGTGGCCGCGTCTGGCTCGGCCGCTCGTTCAGAGTACCAAGAGCCTTGGTGTCTTGCAGCGGCTGCGCTGGCAGTGGCCACTGCGTAAGGATCTGCAAGGTACTTCGGGCGATAAACACAGCCGATGTTGGTGCGCCATGCTGATCAGCCACAACTTTTAACGTCTCGCGTTCTTGGGCAAGCCGCAGCATGGTCTTTAGAAAATTGGCCCCGTGGCTGGAGAAGACCCAGCTTGTGCGAAGAACCAGGGCCTGGGCT
>VGHK01000088.1 GCA_016868305.1 Betaproteobacteria bacterium
GCATATGGGCCAACCATGGCGCGCGGTACTCAGCCTGCACGGTACGGGCGGCAGTGCGAAAGGCATCATCTACCGCTCCCTGCGTGAAGTAGGCCAAGCCCTCATCGTTGTCCAGCACCGAGGCCAAGCTATCCAACGCAGCAGGGCTGCTCAGCGATGCTGCCCCCGCAGTCTCGTTCCAGCGTACCTTCACCCCGGCCAAGGCCTTCAGAGCAAGCCAAGGGGAATCAGCAATCACCGCCACCCCGGCGGCACCCCCATGGTGTCCGGCCACCTGCAACACCTTCCTGACCCCAGAGAGCGCCTGTGCGCCACCCGCATCAAACGCCTCAACCTTTCCGCCCAGCGTTGGGCACATCCTGACAGAGGCGAACAACATATTGGGAAGCTGCAGGTCAAGACCAAAGACGGCGCGACCATTGCCCTTCGTCGCCGCCTCGATTCGGCGCATGGGCTTGCCCACTAGGCTAAACTGACCCGGATTTTTAAGCACCACCGTCTTAGGCAGCGGCATCTGCGCGGCAGCGGTGGCCAGCGCACCAAAGGTGGCAGTCTTGCCCGACGGGTGGCCCACAACGCCGGCCCTCACCGTACATTCCTCGGGCTTCATACCCCACTGCGCAGCAGCGGCTGCCAACAACATGGCGCGGGCAGACGCGCCGGCCTCGCGCATCGGCAGCCAGAGATCCTTCAGGCTAGATGAGCCGCCTGTTACTTGAAGCCCGAACTCACGCATCGACTTAGCCGTAAGCCATGCCGAAAGCTGCTTCACCATGCCCATGCTGTCGGGATGAAAGGGCAGCCCGTCGATCATCATGGCCTGATTGTTATAGATTGCGTCAAGTGGTGGGTGCTCCACGCGCACCGTGGCCCAGTCGGCATCCAGTTCGTCAGCCAGCACCATGGCAAGCGCGGTGTGCACGCCCTGGCCCATCTCTGACTTCGGCATCTGCACTATAACGCTGCCATCAGCAGCGATCTTCAACCAGCCGCTAAAGACACTCTGCCCGGGCTCAAACGGCAAGGGCCGGCTACCGTGAAGACGCTGCCGCGCCGGCAAAACGCCCCAGCCCACAACCAGCGCGGCACCAACGGCCAGGCTACCCAGAATGAATCGGCGGCGACTGCTCATGTGTTTTTGGAATAATAGGGATGCGGTAGGCAGTGACCGAACAGGCTGTAATTGTAATTCGAATAAGGAAGAACGTGACTAATCCTCGAAATCTTTATCTCATCGATTCAATAACAGAGATTACACCAGCAATGTCGAGTGGAATCGTTGTGTCGGGGTCTCACGGTGGCATTTCTTCATCGAGATACGTTGAGGCGCAACCGCGCAAGCCCTGGGCCGTCTTTCTGAATGATGCCGGCGTCGGAAAGAATCAGGCCGGAATTGCTGCACTTTCTCGCCTCGAGCCTTATGGGGTTATGGTCTTTTGCTACAGCCATGAATCCGCGTGTATTGGGCAGGCGCAAGACGCTTTCGAGTGTGGCGTGGTGCGTTTTATCAATACATCCGTGCGTGCTCATTTCCAGCTAGGCAACGCAGTAGGCCAGTCCGTGTTCGACCTAGTACGGAAGCTAGGCGGTCGTACGCCCCATCGTTAGCCTGGCGCAAAAACAATGATCCTTGGACCTCAGCGTATCGTATGCCTTACAGAAGAGACCACAGAGTGGATCTATCTTCTCGGCCAAGAAAGCCGAATTGTGGGAATCAGCGGTTATACCGTGCGCCCCAGGCGCGCACGCGAAGAAAAGCCGAAGGTGAGTGCCTTTCTGAGCGCGAAGATTGACAAGATCTTAGAACTGAGACCCGACTGCGTCTTCGGCTTTTCTGATCTGCAGGCCGATATCGCAAGCCAACTTATTCGCGCAGGTGTCCAGGTAACCGTATTCAACCAGCGCAGCGTGTTGGAAATCTACTCGATTCTCTACCAGGTCGGAGCCATGTTGGGCTGTGAGGCGCGCGCCACCGAATGGATTACAGAGCGACAAAAAGCTGTTCAGGCCATGCAGGACCGCGTAGAAACCTGGCAGAACGAAGGCAAAAGGCTACCGCGCGTCTATTTTGAAGAGTGGGACGAGCCGCAGATCAGTGCCATTCAATGGGTATCTGAGCTCATCGGGTACGCGGGGGGAATCGACATATTTCCCGAACTAGCTCAGGAATCTCTCGGCAAAAACCGCATCATCTCTGATGGACAGGCGGTCATCGCGCGTTCCCCAGATATCATCATCGGCTCGTGGTGTGGAAAAAAATTCAGACCGGAAAACGTGGCCAGTAGACCCGACTGGGATTGCATTCCCGCAGTGCGCGAGGGCCATCTCTACGAGATAAAGTCGGCAGATATCTTGCAACCTGGTCCCGCAGCTCTTACAGACGGCGTTGCACAACTGCATCGCATTATCGCGCGATGGGTTGCCCAGCACGAATGATCCTAAGGGGTGGCCGAAACGCAGCTACCCTAAACCAAGGGACTTCGGACAGTCATACTCGGGTTTACCAACGCAACGCCACGGGAACGTTTTAGCTGAAGGGTGGATCAACCTTACGACGCGTTTCTAAGAGCGACTAAGCGCCTGGTTTGTTAATCACTTTGGTCTTCAACCTGCGTTTCCTTGTCAGGCATTCACATCTTCTCCTGAAGTATAGAATCTGGTGTATGGATCGCCTTAGCCCGCTACTCGACAGGTTCCCGCCCACCGCGCGGGTATTCTTTTCCGATGTATTGTGTAATCGATTTGAATGGCAGGTGGAATCAGCCAAGGGTCACATTCATTGGTTGAAATCTGGTTCGGTTGAGGTTGTGGCAGATGGCAAAGCTGTGGGGACGCTCACGGGCCCTGGTGTGATCTTTTCGC
>VGHK01000089.1 GCA_016868305.1 Betaproteobacteria bacterium
GGGCTATCTGCCCCAGGGCGTAGAACTCTTTGAGGGCAGCATTGCCGAGAACATCTCCCGCTTTGGGGATATTGACCCCGATCAGGTTACCCGGGCTGCTCAGTCTATGGGCGTGCACGAACTCATCATGAGCCTGCCCGAGGGCTACGACAGCCCCGTGGGCCGAGACGGCGAGACGCTCTCCGGCGGCCAGCGTCAGCGGGTGGCCATTGCGCGCGCCATCTATGGCGACCCCAAGCTAGTAGTGCTCGATGAGCCCAACAGCAGCCTCGATGAGGCAGGCGACACGGCCTTGGCCCAGATGATCGCCGAACGCAAGGCGCTGGGTACCACCTTTGTGGTGATTACCCACCGCACCAGCATTCTTGGCGTGGTCGATAAAATTTTGGTACTGCGCGACGGGCAGCAACAGGCCTTCGGCCCTCGCGATGAGGTGTTGCAGGCCCTCGCCCAGGCCAATCAGGCCGCAGCCGGCCAGGCTGCCGCTGTGGCCCAGTCTTCTCCCCATGCGCCTGCCGTAGCGGCATCTCCAGGCGGCCGCCCAACCAGTCCTCCTGCACCTGCCACCTGAGGCCTACTCTATGACTACAAGCTCCGCACCCCCCCTTGCCCAGGCCACCAGCGCCACTAGCGCTATGGGCTTGCCCCCCGTGGGCCAGACCAACTCTGGGCTCGATAGCCCGCTGCGCCAGGTGCTCTATGCCTTTCGCAAAGAGTTTTTAATCGTAGGCATCTTCAGCATGGTGGCCAACCTGCTCATGCTCATGCCCACCATCTACATGCTGCAGGTCTTCGACCGGGTAATGGTCAGCCAGAGCGAAATGACCCTGATCGTGGTCTCAGTGATTACCGCCTTCATGTTCGGCATGATGGCCTTTGCCGAATGGTCACGCAGCAGGGTTCTGGTGCGGGCTGGGGTGCGGCTCGATGACCAGCTGAGCACCCGTGTTTTTAATGGCGTGTTTGAGTCGTACCTCAGACAGTCTAAAGAGAACCCCAGCCGGTCTTTTAGTGACCTTACCGAGTTGCGGCAGTTCCTTACGGGTAACGGCATTATTGCCTTCTTCGACACCCCCTGGACCCCTATCTACATTGCGGTGCTGTTTCTGTTGCACCCGTTTCTAGGCTGGATGGCAATTGTCTTTGTCATCATTCAAAGCCTGCTGGCACGCCTTGGGCATTCCCAGACCCTGGCGCCCAACGAGAAGGCCATGGCCGCGCAGGCCGATGAAATGAAATTCCTGCAGTCCAAGGTGCGCAGTGCCGAAGTGCTAGAGGCCCTGGGCATGACCCAGAACCTGCAGCAGAAATGGAATCAAAAGCGCAGAGACAGCCTGCGCGCCCATGGTGCCAGTCAGTCGCTGGCCCACCGAATGACCGGCTACAGCAAGTTCATTCGCTATACCCAGCAGTCGTTGTCCCTGGGCGCAGGGGCCTATCTGGTCATTCTGGGGGAACTCACCCCAGGGGCCATGATTGCAGCAAACATTCTCACCACCCGCGCGCTGGCACCCATCGACATGCTGGTCACCAGTTGGAAACAGTTCTTGAGTGCGCGCGAGGCCTTCCGGCGACTGGAAAAGCTGATGGTACGGTTTCCCAGCCGCGACCGGGCTTTGTCGCGCATGGCCCCAGAAGGCGCGGTGCGCCTTGCCTCGGTGTTTGCCACTGCCGAAGGCCGCGAGGAGCCGATTCTCAAGGGCATCGACTATCTGGCCCCTGCCGGAACCGTTACCGTGGTGCTGGGGCCCTCAGGCTCAGGCAAGTCAACCCTTGCCCGCGTGATTGTCGGCATCTGGCCGAATGTGGGCGGCGAGGTGCTGCTTGATGAGCGCCCGATTGGCCTCTGGGACCGCGACGAACTCGGGCCCCACGTGGGCTATCTGCCGCAAGATATCGAACTCTTTGACGGCACGATTGCCGAGAACATTGCCCGGTTTGGCGAGGTGGAGTCTCAAAAGGTGGTGGCTGCTGCCCAGGCCACGGGCCTGCACGAGATGATTCTGCGCATGCCGCGCGGCTACGACACGCCCATTGGTGAGGCTGGCCGAATTCTGTCGGGCGGTCAGCGTCAACGCATTGCGCTGGCCCGGGCCGTCTACGGTGACCCGCGCCTGATTGTGCTCGATGAGCCCAATGCCAATCTCGATGACGTAGGCGAACGCGCGCTCATGCAGGCGGTTTCTTTACTCAAGCAACAAGGCAAAACGATCTTTCTGATTTCCCACCGGCCCCAGGTCATGGCGGTGGCTGATCGTCTGTTAATCCTGGCCAATGGCCAGGTGCAGGCGAGCGGTCCCAAAGACGGTGTCCTGGCAGCCCTTCAAAAAGCGACCACACCATGAACACGCCCTCTCCGCTGCACCTCTCCAAATCCCAGGCCCAGACCGTGGCCGTGCGCTCCAAAAACGCAGGAGCACCCGGCTTTGCCACCCCACCGGCCAGCGACGAGCTCTCAGAAGAAGAGCGCGGAATTACCGACAGCGACAAGGCTGCCCGAGTGGGCCTGTGGGTGCTGGGCATTGGCCTGGGTGGATTTCTGCTCTGGGCAGCGCTTGCGCCGCTGGACGAAGGCGTTCCCACGCAGGGTATGGTCTCTATCGAGACCAAACGCCATACCGTGCAGCACCTGCAGGGCGGCATGGTGCAAGAGGTGCTCGTGCAAGAGGGCCAGATGGTGAAAGATGGCCAGCTGCTTGTAAGGCTCAACGACTCCACGGTGCGGGCCAACTACGAGGCCTCGCGACAAAACCTGGCCGCCCTTCGGGAAAACGTGATTGCCCAGCAGGCAGTGCTGCAGGGCCTGCTGGCA
>VGHK01000090.1 GCA_016868305.1 Betaproteobacteria bacterium
GATCTCGCGATTGGTACGACGCCGGTGGTGCAGAAGGCCAAAGAGAAAACCATTCCATCGCTGTATTTCACTAATCTCATCTCCGCTCGCCCTCTGATGGGCGCAGCCGGTGCGGGCTCTCTGGCCCAGGTGGTGAATGCGGCGCTTGCCAACAAAGACCGGTTTGACACCATGAAGGCCTTCTTCGGTGAGACCGGAATCGGCGATAACGCAGGCATCTGGCAAGGGGTTCCCATACACCACCCTGAGTTCAAGGCCCAGGTGCGCAGGCAGCAAGAAAAGCGGGCCGCCAAGCGGGCCCAAGAGGCAATAGGAACCTAACGATCATGCTCGTACTCGACCACGATCGTGCAGGCGGCTACTGGGGTGCCGTTTATGTCTTTACAGCCATTAAGGGGTTGCAGGTAGTGATTGATGGCCCGGTGGGCTGCGAGAACCTGCCGGTAACCTCCGTGCTGCACTACACTGACGCCTTGCCGCCACACGAGCTACCGATTGTCGTAACCGGCCTCGCCGAAGAGCAACTCGGCCGCGAAGGTACCGAAGGCGCCATGAAGCGTGCCCATGCGGTACTCGACCCCGACCTTCCCGCGGTGGTGGTCACGGGTTCGATTGCCGAGATGATCGGCGGCGGCGTCACACCCGAAGGCATGAACATCGCGCGGTTTCTGCCGCGCACAATTGACGAAGACCAGTGGCAGTCGGCCAACCGTGCCATGACCTGGCTCTGGACCGAGTACGGCATGAAAAAGGTGCCCGCGGTCAAGCCCCGCAAAGAAGGGCAGCGGCCCAAGGTGAACATCATTGGTCCGGCCTACGGCATGTTCAATATGCCCAGCGACCTTGCGGAGCTGCGTCGTCTCATTGAAGGCATCGGGGCCGAGGTGCACATGACCTTTCCTTTGGCCAGCCACTTAACCGATGTGCCGCGCCTGGCCGAAGCAGAAGTTAATGTCTGCCTGTATCGCGAGTTTGGCCGCATGCTCTGCGAAACGCTTGAGCGTCCTTACTTGCAGGCGCCCATTGGTCTGCATAGCACCACCGCCTTTCTGCGTAGCCTTGGTGAGCTGTTGGGGCTCGACCCCGAGCCCTTCATCGAGAAGGAAAAGCACACCACCATCAAGCCTATCTGGGATCTCTGGCGCTCGGTCACCCAAGACTTTTTCGGCACGGCAAGCTTCGCCATTGTGGCCAACGAGACCTATACCCGGGGCGTGCGTCATTACCTGCAGGACGAACTGGGCCTGCCTTGCAATTTTGCTGTCGCCCGAAAGCCAGGCGAGAAAACGGCCAACGAAAACGTGCGTGACTTCTGCAAGAAGAAGGCCCCGCTCATTATGTTTGGCAGCTACAACGAGCGCATGTACCTGGCCGAGGCCGGCAGCCGCGCAAGCTTTATTCCCGCTTCATTTCCGGGAGCGATTATTCGTCGCCATACGGGCACGCCCTTTATGGGCTATGCGGGGGCGGTCTATCTCTTGCAAGAAGTCTGTAACGGGCTCTTTGATGCGCTCTTTCATATTCTGCCGCTGGGCACCGATATGGATAAGGTAGATGCCACACCCACTGGGGCCACCGGCGTAACGGCCCGCAGCCTGCCTTGGCAGGCCGACGCCCAGACGCTGCTTGAGGAGCTCGTTGCAGCCCAGCCGGTGCTCATCCAGATTTCAGTGGCCAAGCGTCTGCGCGACCGCGCCGAGCGAGAGGCGCGCGAGGCCGGTGAAGACGAGATTACCGTTACCCGCCTCTTGCATGCGCAAGAGTCACTCCATACCGGAGTTACCGCATGACTGCCGTGACTTCCAATTCCCAACACAGGGCAGCACGCCGCTTGCCTGCAGACGCTGTGAGCAGCAGTCTCGGGTCTATGCGGTTCGGTGTTGCCCATACCGAATGTCGTGGCATGGTGCCGCGGCTGCCTTCGCCACGCGGGCCCAGCGTGGAACTGGCCGATTGGCCAGCTCTAAGGAGAACCTCCCATGAGTAATAACACAAGCGTCTCCGGCATGACCGACGAGGAAGCCCAAGAGTTTCATACGTATTACATGCAGGGCTTGGTTGGTTTCACAGCAATTGCTGTGATCGCCCACATTCTCGTCTGGGCCTGGCGTCCCTGGTTCTATTAATTCTTTGATGCGTTTGGATGGAGGAATGGCCATGTCTCATGTAGCCGAAACCAGTTCACGGCATACCCTTCGGGGTGACTCGTGGGCATTGATGGGCATCTTTGCGGTGCTCTTTGTTGCATTTCTGGCAATCGCGATAGTCGCCCAACTGCTCACGCTGCAGTGGCGTTCCTGGCTTCCGGGCGCAGAGGAGAGCAGAACCTTGTTTGGCGGCGTACGGGCTGCAGCTTATACCGTGATGTCGCATTTAACCTAGATAGGAGTGATCAATATGTGGCGAGTATGGAAACTCTACGATCCGCTGCGTGCCATGGTGGTACAAGGCGTTTTTCTGTTCGGTCTGGCAGCAATGATTCATCTCATTCTGCTGAGTACCGTTCGGTTCAACTGGATGGATGGAATGAGTCAGGCCGAGTACAAGGCATCGATTCAAAACTCATCAATGCCAGCGAAGTAAGTAGTAGCAAGACCCGCAGGCAATGGCTAGTTATCAGTCTCTGGTGCCCGTTGCCTGCCCCAATTTCTGGAGGGCGCCGATATGGCTATGCTGAGTTTTGAGAGAAAGTACCGGGTTCGCGGAGGAACCCTGTTAGGGGGTGACCTTTTCGATTTCTGGATCGGCCCTTTCTATGTGGGATTCTTTGGAGTCACCACGATCTTTTTTGCCTTTCTTGGCAC
>VGHK01000091.1 GCA_016868305.1 Betaproteobacteria bacterium
GACAAGGCCGCGCGGGTGGGCCTGTGGGTGCTGGGCATTGGCCTGGGTGGATTTCTGCTCTGGGCAGCGCTCGCGCCACTGGACGAAGGCGTTCCCACGCAGGGCATGGTCTCTATCGAGACCAAACGCCATACCGTGCAGCACCTGCAAGGCGGCATGGTGCAAGAGGTGCTCGTGCAAGAGGGCCAGATGGTAGAAGAAGGCCAGCTGCTTGTACGGCTCAACGACTCCACGGTGCGGGCCAACTACGAGGCCTCGCGACAAAACCTGGCCGCCCTTCGGGAAAACGTGATTGCCCAGCAGGCAGTGCTGCAGGGCCTGCTGGCAGCCGAAAAGAACCGCTCCGATCAGCTCGCCCTGCTCAAGCAGTCCGAGACCAGCCGCGACGAACAGAGACGGCTGATACAGAAAGAGCTTACTGGCGTACGTGGGCTGGTAAAGGACGGATTTGCCCCCATGGTGCAGCAGATGCAGCTCGAACGAAACCTCGCCGAGCTGGCCTCGGCAGTAACGGACAACCAGCGGCTTCAGGCCGAGGTCTTAACCTCTATGAGTGACCTCAAGACCAACCAACGACGCACCGAGCAGGCCCTGCTTGAGCTGCAGCATCAGATTCGTGCGGCCCAGCAGCGCCTGAGCGCGGCAGAGCAGGACCTGCAGCGCCTAGAGATTCGTTCCAGTGCCAACGGCCAGGTGGTGGGGCTGACCATTCCCGCAGTGGGCGCAGTGATTCAGCCGGCGCAGCGGATTATGGACATCGTGCCGCAGGGCGAGAGCCTTACCATTGAGGCCCAGGTGGCACCGCATTTCATTGACCGAATTGCCAAAGGCGATATGGTGGACGTACGGTTTTCAAGCTTTGTGGGCGACCCGCAGCTGGTGGTTGAAGGCCGGCTCAACTCGATTAGCTCAGATGTACTCACCGACCCAGCCACCATGCAGCCCTACTACCTGGCGCGCGTGCACCTCACCGAAGAGGGCTTAAAGAAGCTCGGCAAACGCACCATGCAGCCGGGCATGCCGGCAGAGGTAATCATCAAGACTGGCAGCCGCACTATGTTGAATTACCTGGTGCACCCCTTAACCAAACGCGTAGCCGCCTCTCTCAAAGAAGAGTAAGAGCCCACACTGAAGGAGTCTGCAATGCCCCTGTCTCACCGCCCTACCCGCAGCCATGCCTGCCCTCCCCGGCTTTTTCCTGCCCTGACTGACTCGTTATGTCTTTCGGCCCTGTTGGCCGTTGGCGCTCACCGCTGGCTCTCCATAGCTGCCTTGGTTCTGGCCTCACTTGCAGCTCCCAAGGTATCTGCCCTGGGGCTGGCCCAGGCCTACGAGGCAGCGCTGAGTAACGACCCGCAGTTTCGGGCTGCGCAGGCGCAGGCCTTAGCGGGGGCCGAGGCGCTGCCCCAGGCTGTCGCCCGGCTACGGCCCTCGGTAAACCTCGCCACGCAGAACTTCCGTATCCATCAAGACCGTACCGATGGCGAGAACCGATTCCCCACCCAGAACTACCCCAGCTACAACATCAGCCTGTCGGCTCGTCAGCCCGTCTACAGCCCGCGGCTGTGGCGGGCACGCGACCAGGCCCAGGCGGCCACTGAGTCTGCCCAGGCAGTTCTCGACTTTGAACAACAGGCCCTCGCCAGCCGCGTGATCTCTGCCTATGCCAATCTGGCCCTCGCCTACGAGCAGCAGGCGCTCATCCAGGTGCAGCAGGAGTCTGCCAGTACGCGGCTGCAGGCAGCCACCCGGGCACTGCAGGCAGGTACGGGCATTCGCACCGATATCGACGAGATTCGCGCACAGCTCGACCTGCTGCAGGCCCAGATGCTGCAGGCCCGCCAGTCAATCCAGGCCAGCCAGGCCGAGCTCGAGCAGATGACCGGCAAGACCATCTCGCAGCCTATTCGGCTAAAGCCCAGCGTGAACCCCGAGACCCTCGACCCTGGCATGCTGCAGCCCTGGCTCGATAAGGCCACGCGCCAAAACCCAGAGCTGCTTGCCCGTCAGGCCCAGGCCCGGGCGGCACTGGCCGCAAGCCGTGTCTCACAGGCCGACCATCTGCCCACCCTCGACCTAGTGGTGCAGGTATCGAAAAACTCCAGTGAGAACAGCTTTTTTGTAAACTCCAAGACCGAGACCCAGGCCGTGGGCCTGCAGGTCAACCTGCCGCTCTATCAGGGCGGGTTTCTGCAGTCGCGCGACCGACAGACAGCCGCCGAGTCGGTCTCGGCCGAAGAACAGGCCCAGCGCGCGCTGATGTCTGCCCGCATTGAGGTGAGCAAGGCCTTTTATGCCCTCAAAGAAGGGGTTGCCCGGGTACGCGCCTTAGAGAACGCCGTGGCCTCCGCAGAGCAGGTGGTGTTGGCCAATCAGAAAAGCTTTGCCGCGGGGCTGCGGTCGATGCTCGATATTCTCGCGGCCGAGCAGCGCGCCGCCCAGACCCGGCTCGACCTTGCCCAGGCCCGTCTGCAGCTTGTGGCCAATCAGGTACGGCTAGAGGGCCTGGTGGGCGAAACAAGTGCCCAAGGCTTTGCGGTGCTCGCAGCCTGGTTTCAGTAGCGGTAGCCTCAGTAGCAAAAGGCTACAT
>VGHK01000092.1 GCA_016868305.1 Betaproteobacteria bacterium
TGGCTGGGTTCTGGCCAGGGGCGGGCTGCTGCCCCCAGGCCTTAAAACCCCATACCGAGATCAGAATAAGGCCAAGGACTAAGATGGCCTTAAACTTAAGCCGGCTGTCGCGGTCTACCCGTGCAGGATCGAAATTTTTTTGAGAAGAGAGTTTCATGATGCGCTTTGGTGTAACAAGGTATCGGCGATCGGCTGCAATTCTTAACAGGCTTTTGGCCCTCAGCCTGGCTGCTTTAGGCATTATGGGCGTCCAGGCGGTGCAAGCCCAGTCGCTGCCCAACACGGCCGGCCCCTCGGGGGCTTCTGCCTTTGCCAGCCCAGACCCGCGCCGCCCGTATAGCCAGGAGCTACAGGCGGGCCTGAATGCCCTAGACCGACGCCACTATTCCACGGCCTTGCGGGCCTGGCGGGCTCTGGCCGACCAGGGGGAGCCCAGGGCACAGAACAATATTGGGCTGATGTACGAGCGTGGCCTGGGGGTGACCCAGAGCTATGTTGAGGCCATGGCCTGGTACCGCAAGGCGGCAGACCAGGGGCTGCCCGAGGCCCAGTTTAATGTGGGCACGCTCTACCACAATGGCTATGGGGTTGAAGTAAACAACAGCCAGGCCGTGAACTGGTTTAAGAGAGCGGCCGATCAACAACTCCCCGATGCGCACTACATGTATGGCCTGCACCTCTGGGAGGGCAAGGGCGTGCGCCGCGACCCCTTGGCGGCGCTAGACCAATTTTTGAAGGGTGCCCGTCAGGGCAATGTGAATAGCCAGTTCATGGCGGGCTATCTGTTTTTATCTGACGAGCCTCTGGGCAAGCCCAATCCGGTGGCTGGCTACACCTGGACCGAGATCTCACGTCGCAACGGCTTTGCCGATGCGGTGGATGTCACTGAGTTTCTGAACTTTCGGCTCAAAGAAAAAGACCTTGCGCAGGCAAAGGCGCAGGTGCAGCGCTGCCTTGCTAGTAAGTATGCCGACTGCCCCAGGCTCTAGTTCTGGCGCGCCTTGCCCCGACTCTGGGGCATAGTCTTGCCGCGCGAAGTCTTGCCGTCGGAAAAACGTCGCCGCTTTTGGCATAGCGGTTGCTTTTGTCCCCCCAGACCCGTTATGGATAAGGAGTTCTGTGGTGACAACACCTGTAACTGCCCCGTGCAATGCCCTGTGGCTTGACCCCTTTCAGCCGGCAGGAGAGCGCGAGCGAGACTGCCTAGCAAATGCTGGGCTAAAGCTCCTGCCCGTCCGTACCCTGGATGACCTGCGTCAGGCCTTAAAGACCGCCCATGTGGTGGTGGTGCGTCTGGTAGGTGACACCAGCCTGCTCACCGATGTCAAGCAACTGATCCAGGCCTTTAAGCCCAATATTCCGGTCTTCTGCCGCACTGATCGCCAGTCCTTCGACCTAGGTATCGAGGCCATGCAGCTTGGTGCCTGCCATGTGCTGGCCTTTGACGACTTCTCTGAAGAGTCGTGGCGTCTGGCCCAGGCCTATCTCGAAAAAGCCCAGGCTGCCCAGGCAGACCCTTTCGCATCGCTTAACCATGCCGCGCAGGCGCCGCATATGGCTAACGCCAGTGATGCGGCCCCCGGTGAGTCTGCGCGATGCGGCCCGAGGAACGAACAAGATCCAGGCAGCCTGGCATCTGCCCAGGCAAACGGCCTGCAGCCCAAGACCTTTGTCTTTGTCGACCCATTAAGTCAGAAGCTGGTGGCACTGGCCCAGCGCGTGGCCCAGGCTAATGTCACTACCCTTCTCTCCGGGCCAACCGGGTCGGGCAAGGAGGTGCTGGCAACCGTCATTCATGAGGCCTCAGCCCGTGCCGCGGGACCTTTTGTCAGCCTGAACTGCGGAGCGATTCCGGAGCAGCTTATGGAAGACATGCTCTTTGGCCATGAAAAAGGCGCCTATACCGGTGCGGTGCGCGAGCACAAGGGAATCTTTGAGCAGGCGCAGGGCGGCACGGTTTTCCTCGATGAGATTGGCGAGCTGCCCCTGGGCCTTCAGGCCAAACTGTTACGTGTGCTGCAAGAGCGCAAGGTAACGCGGCTGGGCGGAAGCCAGGAGATTGTCATTGATTTTCGTCTGGTGGCTGCAACCAACCGCGATCTGAAAAAGGCCATGGTTGACCGCGAGTTTCGTGAAGACCTGTATTTTCGGATCAGCACCTTTCGGCTTTCGATTCCGGCCTTGCGCCAGAGGCCCGGAGACATTCTGCCCTTAGTGGCCCATATTCTGTCGCGGCACTGCGCGGATGCCGACCTGAAAAGGCTGAGCCTTTCGGCACAGCAGGCGTTGCTGGCCTATCACTGGCCCGGCAACGTGCGGGAACTGGAGAATGTGATTCAGCGGGCACTGGTGTTCTGCCTTGGGGATACGATTGAGTCAGAGCATCTGGTATTCGATGACCTGGAGTTTCAGGCCGAGCGGGATGCGCCGGCGGCAGCAGCCCAGTATTCCTATGCATCGTTTGTTGTTCC
>VGHK01000093.1 GCA_016868305.1 Betaproteobacteria bacterium
TCAGGGTGAGCTTCCAATTTAGCCAAAACAGCCAGCCGAGTAGGCCAATCAGAATCAGGCTGTCGCGCACCAGCGTGTTGACGACGTTGGTGGCGGCACTGGTCACACCATTGACCTCGGCAATCACTCTAGAAATCAGCTGGCCCGAGGAGCGGGCATCAAAAGCGGAGGCGGGTAGCGTGAGTAACTTATTAAACATTGCCTGCCGAAGGTCCCGTAGAACACTATTTGCGATCCAGTTCATGGCATAGACCGACAGAAATGTGGAGGTTCCGCGCAGCAGGAAGATCATCAGCACTGCGGTGGGAACCCACCAGACCTGAAATGAACTCGCTCCGGCAAAGCCGTTGTCCAACAGGGGCTTGAGTAGGGCCGGAAATGCGGTCTCAGTGGCGGCCGTGACCAGCATGGCCAGGGCAGCCAAGGCAAAGCCGGGCCAGTAAGGCTTGGCATACGACAGAAGGCGGCCATAGAGGCGGGTCGAGGTCATGGTGGCATTATTGGCCAGTTTATATGTCCCTATTTTCTAGACGGGATGGGCAGTGTTGCTTTTGGGCGACACGGACATCGGAAAAACCACGGCCGAAGGGCCTTGGACAGCGATCTGGCTTGAGAGGGAATCGGCCTCCCGGGAAAATAACGTGGACGGCTGATCCCAGCAGTCGCTTGGCCGCCTTAAGGCGTCTGGGTGTGAGGTTAATTAATTAGGAGAACATTTAATGAAGAAGCAATTAATTGCTGCAGCAGTAGCTGGCGCATTTGCTCTGCCCGCGATGGCGCAGGTCACCATGAGCGGCTCGATCCAGTCTGGCGTGATCGATACCGGCGCTGCTGGGGCTAAAGCAGTAGTCAGCCCCCGTCTCGGTGGCGGCATGAACGCGATCAACATCACCTCGAGCGAGGACCTCGGCGGCGGCATGAGAGCTGGTTCTGCCTTCCAGCTGCGTTTTGACGCAACCGGCGCAAACCGTGCAACCTCCGCAACCGGCGGAACCCCGCTCTTTCACGCTGCTCGCGTGTTTATCTCTGGCGCCTTCGGTACTGTGAACATCGGTAAGATCATTGAAGAGGCAAACTGCGCCTATGACGCCTGGGGTTGCGGCGGCGGTGCTGGCATGATTGCCGGCTCCGGCGGTACTGACGGTCTGATCTTCGCAAACTCGCAGGACCGTTCGATTTCCTACACATCGCCCACAGTCAGTGGCTTCCGCCTGGTTTATCAAACCACGCTGATGGCACCAGCTGCCCCGAACCAAGAGCGCTCGCTGACCACGCTGACCTATGCGAATGGCCCGATCACCGCCCAATACATGCTTGGTGAAGTTCAGGACAACGGTAAGCAAAACGGTTTTGGCGCAAGCTATGACATGGGATTCCTGAAGGCCAACATCGCCAGTGCTGTTACGGAGAACTCAGCCGGTGCGAAGACCCGCGACATGATGCTGTACACAGCCACCATGCCCCTGCGTCCCGGCCTGACCGGCCTGTTCGGTTACGCCAAGGACAAGAGGCAGGCTGCTGCTGCCAACACCCGCTGGGCAGTCGGCGTGAACTATGCCCTGAGCAAGCGCACTACCCTGGGCGCTGACGTATTTGAGCAAGAGTCAGTGGGTGGTTCCACTGGCTTTGTTCTGCGCGCACGTCACACCTTCTAATCGTTTGCTGCCTTAACGCAGCGTAGGTTAGAAACCCTGAAAACCCCGGCCTTCGTGCCGGGGTTTTTTTATTTGTCGGTAACATGAAGCACGATGGTTTCACCTATCACCACCCCACAAATCTGGCCAGCAAAGCTTAAACTCGATTTTCGTAACGCTCAGTCGACGTATCTCGGCGGCACGATTTTGGTCAATCAGCACCTGGGCCCTTTACGAATCCAAAAGGCGCTTTATCCCGAGGGTCAGCAGTGCTGCCACGCCATCGTGGTCCATCCGCCTGGCGGAATTGCGGGCGGAGATTGTTTGCAGATTGAACTGAATGTGCGGCGCGAAGCCCACGCCGTCATTACCACTCCGGGTTCAGCCAAGTGGTATGGATCCGTAGAGGGCCAACTCGCCCAGCAGCAAATCGAGATGACTCTTAGTGGCGATTTGGAATGGCTTCCTCAGGAGTCGATTATTTTTGATCAAGCCACGGTGGATTCCCAGATTCAGATCAATCTTGCACCAGAATCGCGCATGATCGGCTGGGATGGTGTGGTGCTTGGGCGTACAGCCTCGGGTGAGCAGTTCGAATCCGGAATGTTTTTGCAATCGATTCGGCTATCACTGGCCTCTACATTGGAGTGGGAAGAGCGCCTGTGCCTGTCAGGTTCCGATCCTGCAATTCATTCAGCCGTTGGTCTCGGCGGCCAGGTC
>VGHK01000094.1 GCA_016868305.1 Betaproteobacteria bacterium
GGGGTGGCGGTGATTGCTGATTCCCCTTGGCTTGCTCTGAAGGCCTTGGCCGAGGTGAAGGTACGCTGGAACGAGACTGCGGGGGCAGCATCGTTGAGCAGCCCTGCTGCGTTGGATAGCTTGGCCTCGGTGCTGGACAACGATGAGGGCTTGGCCTACTTCACGCAGGGAGCGGTAGATGATGCCTTTCGCACTGCGGCCCGAACCGTGCGGGCTGAGTATCGCGCCCCATGGTTGGCCCATATGCCCCTAGAACCCAGCAACTGCACGGTGCAATTCGACGAGGATAAAGCCACCGTGTGGGTGCCTACCCAGGTGCCGGGCCTCGCGCGCCGCGCCGCTGCATTGGTCTTGGGCCTACCCAGCGAGGCGGTAACGGTGAACGTGCAGTTCCTGGGAGGGAGTTTCGGGCGTCGGCTAGAAGTGGACTTTGTTGGCCAGGCCGCCGAGATTGCTCGGGCCATGCCCGGCGTGCCAGTGCAGACCTTTTGGAGCCGAGCTGAGGATACCCAGCATGATTTCTATCGCCCGGCCTGCGTCTCCCGCTGGGAGGCGGCGGTGGACGGGCAGGGCCGCCTTACCGGCGTGCGCAGTGTATCGGCGGGCCAGGCCATCGTGCCTGAAGTCTTGTCTCGGCTATTCGGCGTTTACGGTGGGCCGCTGGATAAAACGGCCTCGGAGGGGGCCTTTGACCAGCCTTATGAATGGCCGGCAGCACGCATCGCACATGCCAATGTCGCGCTTCCCATACCTGTGGGCTTTTGGCGCAGTGTGGGTCACTCCCACCATGCCTTTTTCAAAGAGAGTTTCGTAGACGAATGCGCGGCGGCGCTGGGTCAGGATGCTGTGGCCTTTCGCCTCGGGCTGCTGAAAAATCACCCGCGCCATGTCGCGGTGCTGAGGCTGGCAGCAGAAAGAGCCGGCTGGGGCACGCCCCTGGCGCCTGCCCCTGACGGTGTGAAGAAGGCCCGTGGCGTGGCCCTGCACCAGAGCTTTGGCAGCATCGTTGCGCAGGTGGTGGAGGCCTCGGTTGCGGCAGACAAGACCATCCGCGTGCACCGCGTTGTGGCAGCGGTGGACTGCGGCACTCCGGTCAACCCGAACCATATTGCGCAGCAGATGGAAAGTGCAGTGGTCTATGGCCTGAGCGCAGCGCTCTATGGCGAGATTACGCTGGAAAAGGGTCGCGTGCAGCAGAGTAACTTTCACGACTATGGCCTGTTACGTATAGATTCCTGCCCGGAGATCGAGACCCACATCATCCCCAGCGTCAGTCACCCCGAAGGCATGGGTGAACCCGGCTTGCCGCCTATTGCGCCCGCCTTGGCCTCGGCATTGTTTGCGCTCACTGGCCAGAGACTGCGCGCGCTGCCCCTTCAACTAGCTTAAGGAAACCGTGATGACCCGGATCACTGTTAACGGCAAGTCTGTTGCGCTAGAGGCCGAACCCGATACGCCGCTGCTCTGGCTGTTGCGCCACGAGTTAAAGCTTACTGGTACTAAGTATGGCTGCGGCATGGCGCTATGTGGGGCGTGTACCGTGTATCTGGATGGCCAGCCGGTGCGAAGCTGTATGACTCCGCTCTCCAGCGCCGCAGGAAAGACCGTGACCACCATCGAGGGCCTTGATGGCCCTGTGGCCCGGGCCGTGCAGGCGGCATGGGTGAACCTTGATGTGGTGCAGTGTGGCTACTGCCAGAGTGGCCAGATCATGGCAGCCGTGGCACTGCTCTCCAAGAACCGCAAGCCCAGCAATGCAGACATCGATTCCGCTATGAGCGGCAACCTGTGCCCCTGCGGTACCTATCCACGTATTCGCGCCGCCATTCATGAAGCTGCGCGGGAGCTATCCGCCTGACTGAAATACCAATACCCACTGGTGCAGGGTTGCTCAGTGTTCGGCAAGCGCGACTGATTTCACCTGTGCCCAGACCTTGGTACCGACTGCAATCTGCAGCCCGGCGGCAGCCCTTCGGGTGATTCGCGCCAATAGCGTGTGTTGCTCGTGACGAATGCGCACTAAGCAGCTTGCGGGATGAAAATCATCATGAATCGACTCGATAACGCCAGGCAATATGTTCTGTATGGAGCTGCCTTCTGGTGCCTTCATCGATAGGCTGACATCATTCGCATGGATATGCACACGCACTTTACTGCCAAGAGCAAGATCTCGATGGCGTAACCAGAGCCTTGTGCCGTGTAGGTCGATGCAACTGAGGTGAAAGGTGTGATCGTGTTGTGTCATTACACCATCCAAGACAACACCTGCCTCGCCTCCAACAGACGC
>VGHK01000095.1 GCA_016868305.1 Betaproteobacteria bacterium
GAAACAGGATCAATTCGTCTCATGTTTATTCCTCGCTTCAGTGGTAATCCGCAATTTCAACGTCATAAGCGCCCTCAGCGGCCCACCGGAAACACAAACGCCACTGATCATTTATCCGGATGCTGTACTGGCCCTTTCTCTTTCCTTTGAGCGCCTCTAATCGGTTACCCGGCGCTGCTCGATGGGTGGCTGGTGGGCGAGCAACCTAGACTTTCATCCTGATCGCTTGATGTCCCAATAGAAATTCTCATGGGGACCGACAGCCTCCAAGTAAACGAGCCGAACCCCCTGATCAATCGTGTAACCGATCAGGTAAAGCTGGTTCTGGCTGCGGAACTTATAAACGAACAGGTCCGCAAGGTCACCCTTTTTCTGCTCCCCAATGAATGGGTCCTTCGCGACGAGCCGCGAAACCTTATCGACATCTGCTGCAACGTTGTCGTGCAGCTTTTTATAGGCACGGGCAAAACGGCGGGTCTGCCTAACCGCATAGGCCATTACTTGCCGGTTCTTGGCTTAAACGGTGTGGCATCGTCACGGGGCTCGGCCATTGAAGCGAGCGACTCGGCAATAAAGCTGACCGGCAGATCGGGGTTATCTAAAGCCGCACGGCCCACCTTTGCCCAGTACTCGACTTGGCCAGCGATGGTTCGATGCTCAGCCGCCGCCTCGCTGCGCGCCTGCTCGTAGAGCTTTTGTTCGATCCGGATAGAGGTTGAGGATGTCATGGCGCTTCCTGCTGCGAATAAATTACCACAATTGTAGTAAGACACGTATAAAATGCAAGGAAGCCCTCAAAGTAGACGGCAAGGGCAGTGCGATGCTGGATTTGCCGGCCAGCACGCGACTGACGTTGAGATCGTTGATTATCACTAAGGGGAATGTCATGAGAAAAGTGCCGTATCCAAGACCAGGCCCTATTCGTAGTGATAGCGTCCTTGCAAGAACTCCACGCGATCTGCTTTGACGAGATACACACAACGATGCTCCTGCGTGATGCGACGAGACCAGATGTCCGCGCCTAGATACTTCAGGGGCTCTGGTTTTCCGATGCCCCTAAATGGGTCTTTCAAGATGGCGCCCACCAAATCAAGCAGTCGCTTGGCAGTTCGCCTGTTTGTTTCAACCCAATGCTGAAGATCCTCTAGAAACTCTGGGTGGCATACCGCAAGCCGGTTCACTTCAGGCATCAAGCCCAATTCGCTTTTGCAGGGCGGCCAGAGAGGTGGGCTTTACAGACTCGGACCGCGCACGGGCCAATGCCTTTAGCAAGCGCTCGGCATTCTTGCCCGAACGCAGCAAATGAGCGGTTTCTAAAAGGCTCTCGAGTTCATCTGCTGCCATCATGGCTACATCACCACCCGAGCGACGGCGCACAAGGACCACCTCGCGGTCATCGACGGCGCGGTCCATCAGCGCTTTAAGTTGCTCTCGTGCCTGGCTGTAGGTGGTTTCAATGGTCATGGAGGGAGCCCTGTTTCTGTACAGAAGAACTGTACATGTTTGTTTTGTGGCATTCAAGCCTCCGGCGCGACAAAGCCGCAACAATCTCACCAATGCGTCCAGTCGGTACGCCGATAGTGTTGCCAAACAAGGGAAGTCTGCGCAATAATCCTTGTATTCCTAAACACAGTCGTTAGTATTACAGGGATATGAACCTCCAGCGCACCGGTTACCTCGACACCCTTCACCTGCGACTGACCGAAAGTCCGGTGGTCGCACTCGTGGGGCCGCGCCAAGCGGGTAAGACCACGCTGGCCCGAATGCTGGCTGAATCCTGGCGCGGGCTGGTACACAGCTTTGATCTGGAATCGCCCGCCGACCTAGCACGGCTGGCCAACCCCGAGTTGGCGCTTCGTTCGCTCGAGGGACTCGTGATTCTCGACGAGGTGCAGCGGCGGCCGGATCTCTTTCCATTGCTGCGCGTGCTTGCCGACCGCCCCGGCTTACCGGCGCGCTTTCTTGTGCTGGGCAGTGCATCACCCGCGCTCGTGGAGTCAGGTAGCGAGAGCCTCGCCGGCCGGGTAGCGTTTATCGACGTGACCGGATTCTCGCTGGCCGAGCTGGGGTCGCAGGCGCTTGCGCCCCTCTGGTGGCGGGGCGGCTTTCCACGGGC
>VGHK01000096.1 GCA_016868305.1 Betaproteobacteria bacterium
TCATAGAGCTTGGCATCACGCCACAGACGACCGGTGGGATAGTCGTTGACGTAGCCATTGCCGCCCAGTATTTGAATCGCCTCACCGGCCATCCAGGTTGCCTTCTCGGCGCAGTAGAGGATGACCCCCGCAGCGTCTTTACGCACTGCGCGGTGGTGGCCATGGCTGGCATCAAGCTGGTCAAGCCGTCGACCCACCGCATAGCAGTAGGCCCGGCAGGCCGACAGCGTGGTGTACATGTCGGCAATCTTTCCTTGGATGAGCTGAAACTGACCAATTGGCTGCCCGAACTGCTTTCGGTCGTGAATGTAAGGAACCACCACATCCATGCAGGCAGCCATAATCCCCAAGGGCCCTGCGGCGAGCACGGCCCTTTCATAGTCAAGGCCACTCATGAGCACTTTAACCCCGCCATTGAGATCACCCAGTATGTTTTCTTTGGGTACTTCGACATCCTGAAACACGAGTTCGCCCGTGTGTGATCCACGCATGCCGAGCTTGTCGAGTTTCTGGGCAATCGAGAACCCTTTCATGCCTTTCTCAACCAGAAAGGCCGTAATTCCCATGGCATGTTTCTCGGGCTCGGTCTTGGCATAGACCACCAGTACATCGGCATCTGGGCCGTTGGTGATCCACATTTTGGTGCCATTTAAACGGTAGTAGTTACCCTGATCGGTAGCACGCAGGGCCATGCTGACAACGTCTGAGCCGGCTTGTGTTTCGCTCATTGCAAGGGCACCGATAGCCTCACCAGAGATGAGGCCCGGGAGATACCGTGCGCGCTGGGCGGAGGATCCGTTACGCATAATCTGGTTGACGCAGAGATTCGAATGCGCACCATAGGAAAGACCCACGGAGGCTGAGGCACGTGAGATCTCTTCCATGACGACCATGTGGGCGAGGTAGCCCATCTCTGCGCCGCCATAGTCTGCTGAGGCGGTCACGCCAAGCAGCCCAAGGTCCCCCATTTTTTTCCAGAGGTCCATGGGAAACTGGTCGCTGCGATCAATGGCCTCGGCGCGGGGTGCGATTTCTTTCTGCGCGAATTCGGTAACAGCTTCGCGCAGCGCATTGATCTCGTCGGGAAGACCAAAATCAAAGTCTTGAAGCTGAGCCATATCAGATTCCTTTTCCTTGGTTTTCGTAACGTTAACGTTAACGTTAACCTTGCAGATCGTCAAGCATTCGGGTCAGAATAGAGCGTTTTCAATTAATTGTCTTGCATAGCAGCAATCTTCCTTGACAGTCACGGGTGGTGCTCGTGGTTACTGTGGTCACTGATATCTGAAAGAGGTCGTTATGCAGGAAGAGCCGATTCACCATCCGGATGCCGAATTGGTTCTGCGGGTCGTTCCCATGCCCGCTGATGCCAATGCAAATGGCGACATCTTTGGCGGCTGGGTCATGGCCCAGGTTGATATTGCTGGAAGTGTGCCCGCGGTTCGGCTGGCAAAGGGCAGAGTTGCTACCGTCGCGGTAAACAGCTTTCACTTTAAGCAGCCGGTGTCGGTGGGGGACCTTCTGTCTTTCTGGGCCCGCGTTGTTCGTGTGGGCACAAGTTCTGTCACAGTGCATGTTGAGGTTTCAGCAGAGCGACACCCCGAAGATCCTATTATCGTTAAGGTGACCGATGCCATTCTCACTTATGTCGCTATCGATCCCTTAGGCCAGAAGCGGTCGCTTCCCATATCCGTGCAGTAGCAGGACTGCAGCCGCACTGGCGAGGCCTGTGCATATTGGCTTGCCATTCATCTTTTTTTTGCGAAAGGAAGGTTCATGCCCACCCGAGTAAATCCCTCTCAGGTTGCCACCGTTATCTCAGACCCCAAAAGCGTAGACCTCGCGATCACCTCACGATTTTCTGCAAGAGCGTTTCTTCCGAACCCTGTCGACAGGTCTCTGATTGAAGAGATCCTGCAGGTTGCCACCAGGGCTCCCTCAGGCGTGAATACGCAACCCTGGAAGGTCTATGTGCTGCAAGGCGCAGCCCGCGACCG
>VGHK01000097.1 GCA_016868305.1 Betaproteobacteria bacterium
CGAGGACCAAGAACGCATGGCCATAGCCCTGGGGGATATAGAGCTGCGCGTGGTCTTCGTCACTCAAGACCATGCCAGCCCATTGGCCAAATGTGGGCGAGTTCGCACGAAGATCCACCGCTACATCGAAGACCCGGCCGCGGGCCACCCGCACAAGCTTGGCCTGGCCATGCGGCGCACGCTGAAAATGAATGCCACGCAGCACGCCCTTGTTTGAGCGGGAGTGATTGTCTTGCACGAAGCTCGGAAAGGTGGCGCCAGGCACGCCCGACTCAAGCGCCTTTTCCATGCGGTCGAGATGAAAGCTCTCGAGGAAAAAACCCCGGTCGTCTCGGTGCACGGTCGGCCGAAGGATCAACACATCTGCGAATGGGGCGAGACGCTCAATCTTCACTAAAAAACCTTGTCTTGAAGGATGTCGAGCAGGTACTGGCCATAGCCTGATTTCTGAAGGGGCCGAGCAAGCGCCTCCAATTCCTCGCTGCTGACCCAGCCGTTGCGCCAGGCGATCTCCTCGGGGCAGCCCACCTTCAATCCCTGTCGACGCTCGATGGTCTGAATAAATTGACCCGCCTCGAGCAGACTCTCGTGGGTGCCGGTGTCGAGCCACGCGTGGCCGCGACCCATCACCTCCACGGTTAGAGATCCATCACTCAAGTAGCTTCGATTCAAGTCGGTGATTTCCAATTCACCACGATGCGAGGGCGTGAGCGCCTTGGCCCGTTTGGAGGCGGTGTTGTCGTAAAAGTAAAGGCCCGTCACCGCATAGCGGCTCTTGGGCTTGGCGGGCTTCTCCTCCAGAGACTTCGCTTTGCCCGCCTCTTTGAACTCCACCACACCGTAGCGCTCGGGGTCGGTTACCGGGTAGGCAAACACCGTGGCGCCTGAACTCGCAACTGCTGCACGCTTTAACGAGGCCGAGAGGTCGTGGCCATAAAACACGTTGTCACCCAAAACCATGGCGCTGCTCTGGCCGCTCAGAAACTCCTCGCCGATGATGAAGGCCTGGGCCAGGCCATCGGGCGAGGGCTGCACCGCATACGAAATAGAAAGCCCCCACTGGGAGCCATTGCCCAGCAGCTGCTCAAAGCGAGGCGTGTCCTGCGGGGTGGAGATGAGCAGGATCTCTTGAATGCCAGCGAGCATGAGCGTGGTGAGCGGGTAATAGACCATGGGCTTGTCATACACAGGCAAGAGCTGCTTGCTCATGGCCAGGGTGGCCGGATGCAGACGCGTGCCCGCGCCGCCTGCTAGAAGTATTCCCTTGCGCATATGACTCAATGCCCCCCCTGCCTTGCAAGCCCACCGCCATACTGTGTCTGAACCCACTGCTGATAAGCGCCCGACCTCACCTGGGCCACCCAATCGGCGTTGGCCAGATACCAATCCACGGTCTTGGCAATTCCAGTCTCGAAGGTTTCGGCTGGTTTCCAGCCCAACTCTTTATGAATCTTGGTGGCATCAATGGCATAGCGGCGGTCGTGGCCCGGGCGGTCCTTCACGAAGGCAATTAAATTCTGGTGCGCGCCACCCGCCTTTGCCGCCGAGGCGGGGCTTCGCTCATCGAGCAATCCACAGGTGGTTCGGACGATTTCAATATTGCTCATCTCGTTCCAGCCCCCAATGTTGTAGACCTCACCCACCCGGCCGCCTTGAAGCACCGCCCGAATGCCACTGCAGTGGTCCTTCACATAGAGCCAATCGCGAATGTTCATTCCATCGCCGTAGATGGGCAGGCGCTTGCCATCCAGGGCATTGGCAATCACCAAAGGAATGAGCTTCTCGGGGAACTGGTATGGCCCGTAATTGTTTGAACAGTTGGTGGTGAGCACCGGCAGGCCGTAGGTGTGGTGCCAAGCCCTGACCAAATGATCGCTCGCAGCCTTGCTTGCCGAATAGGGGCTATTTGGCGCGTAAGGCGTGGTCTCAGAGAACTGGGGGTCATTGGGACCAAGGCTTCCATAGACTTCGTCGGTGGAGACATGCAAGAAACGAA